>CALMNJ010000615.1 GCA_937868675.1 uncultured Bacteroidota bacterium
TATTTATGTTAACGCTGAGCCTGGTCACTTTGGAACTTTGTTAGAATTTGTAAACTAAGACGTAAAACTAATTAATTTACTACTTTTGAAAAAAAGATATGCTTGCGGGCGATCTGATAACCGACGAAATACCCCCTCTCAAAACAACCGATACCGTAGAGCTGGCCCTCGACTGGATGGAACAGTTTAAGGTTTCGCATTTGCCCGTGGTAAACAACAGGGAACTGGTTGGAATAGTTGCCGAAACGGAACTTCTTGACTACGAACATCCAGAAGAACAGATCAGCGCGGGACGGTTACACCTGATGCGCCCTGTAATTCATTATTACCAGCATGCTTACGATTTATTGCTGCTGATGAGCAGTATGAACTTAACGCTGGTCCCGGTAATTGATGAAAAGGAACTCTACAAAGGTTGTATTACCGTTCAAGGAGTAATACAAAACCTTAGCAACATGGCATCTGTGCAAAATCCTGGAGGTGTGATTGTGCTCGAAATGAATCAGCACGATTATTCCGTTACGCATATCGGAAATATTATTGAGGGTAACGACGCTAAAATATTAAGTTTGCACGTTTCGTCTCAGCCCGACAGTACAAAAATTGAGGTTACCATAAAAGTAAACCGCGATAACCTGTCAGGAATTATTCAAACATTTAACCGCTATAATTACTCAGTAAAGGCAACATTTCAGCGTCAGGAATACAACAATGGCCTTGATGACCGGCTGAATGAGTTTCTGCGGTATCTCAACACCTGATATTACTCTAAATTTTCTTTAAACGAACGCCGGAGAGGGTATTACAAAACCTTCGGCCTTTATCATGTGCGCTAAAATTAATACCTTCATAATCCTAAATTCTGCAAGCACCTGATTCATGCAAATTGACATTGAAGCCGAGAAAAAAGAAATTCTGAATCGTTATAAGCAACTTATTAAGGCCTGCAAACGCAGACTTGAAAAGGGCGATAAGGAAATTGTAAGGAAGGCGTTTGAAGTGGCCGTTGAGGCCCATAAACAAATGCGCCGTAAAAGCGGCGAGCCATACATTTATCATCCCATTGCCGTAGCGCAAATATGTGCCGAAGAAATTGGCCTGGGCGCTACCGGTATTGTGTGCGCTCTGCTTCACGATACGGTTGAAGACACCGACCTCACGCTGGAAGATGTGCGTGGATTATTTGGCGAAAAAGTGGCGCAGATTATTGACGGCCTCACAAAGATTTCGGGGGTAATAGACAACACCTCTTCGATACAGGCAGAAAATTTCAGGAAAGTGCTGCTTACCATGAGCGAGGATATTCGCGTCATTCTCATAAAGCTGGCTGATCGCATGCACAACATGCGTACGCTCGATCACATGAAGCGTGACAAGCAGATAAAAATAGCCAGTGAAACACTTTTCCTTTATGCTCCTTTGGCACACAGGCTTGGGCTTAATGCAATTAAAACAGAGCTCGAAGATCTGGGCCTTAAATACACCGACGCTGACACGTATAATGACATAGCCACCAAACTTAAGGAGAGTGAGCCTGAACGGAAACGATTTATTCAAAAATTTATTGAGCCACTCAAGGAGATATTAAGCGAACAGGGCTTTCGGTTCAAGATATTCGGAAGGCCCAAATCCATTTACAGTATTTTTAATAAAATCAAAACCAAACATGTTACGTTTGAGGAGATCTACGATATTTTCGCTATACGCATTGTGATTGACACACCACTCGATCACGAAAAGTCGGATTGCTGGAAAGTGTACTCAATCATTACCGACTTTTATCATCCAAGCCCCGAACGTTTGCGCGACTGGATAAGCACTCCAAAAAGCAATGGGTACGAGAGCCTGCATACTACGGTGATGGGTCCAGAGGGAAAATGGGTGGAGGTTCAGATAAGAACCACGCGGATGGACGATCTTGCCGAAAACGGATATGCCGCGCATTGGAAATATAAGGATAGTGCCGCAGAAAAGGAGAGCAACCTCGAAAACTGGCTGCTCCGTATCCGTGAAATGCTTGAAAATCCGGACCCCAACGCACTTGAATTTATTGATGATTTTAAGCTCAATCTTTTTAGCGACGAAATGTTTGTGTTTACGCCCAAAGGCGACATGAAAACATTACCGGTTGGAGCAACGGCGCTTGACTTTGCCTTTGAAATACACACCAAAGTTGGGGAGCACTGCATTGGCGCAAAAGTAAATCACAAGCTGGTGCCCCTGAGCCACGAACTCACCAGCGGCGATCAGGTTGAAATACTTACCAGCAGCAAACAGTCGCCCAAGGACGACTGGCTCAATTATGTGATCACCGCCAAGGCAAAATCAAAAATTAAAAACAGCCTTAAAGAACAGCGGAAAAAAATTGCGGAAGAGGGCAAGGAAATTATCCAGCGAAAATTGGAGCGGAACAAACTTGCCTATAACAACAAAATCATCAATGAGTTTTGCAATTTTCTCAAGCTGCCTTCTTCGCAGGAGCTTTTTTACAGGGCGGCGCTGGGCAATGTTGATGTAAAGGAGATAAAGGACTTCATAAAGTTTCGTGAAACGCCTGTAAAAAAAGGCATTAAGCCCGAAGCGCCTAAACTGGAGCAACTGGTAACAAGCGCCCGTGGGAAAACGGATATGCTGGTAATTGGCGATGACATGCAGAAGCTGGATTATAAACTGGCGCCGTGTTGTAATCCAATTCCTGGGGATGATGTGTTTGGATTTATTACGGTTGGCGAGGGCATAAAAATTCATCGCGTGAGCTGCCCTAACGCCATTAAACTGCTTTCAAATTACGCCTATCGCGTGGTGAAGGCTAAATGGGTAAACGATCAGCTTATCTCCTTTTTAGCAGGACTTAAAATTACGGGCACTGACGAAATCGGCATTGTAAATAACATAACCAAGGTTATTTCGAGCGAGCACAACGTAAACATGCGCTCAATAAACTTTGATACCGATGATGGAATATTTGAAGGCACGATTATGGTGTATGTTCACGACACCAAGCACCTGAGCCATATGATGGACAACCTCAAAAAAGTAAAGGGTGTAAACAAAGTAACGAGGATTGACGAGGAGGTTTAGGCCTTTATCTCCCTGATTTTTAATTTTTGCGCGGGATTACCTTGATAAATCCAGTAAGCCTCAAGTGATTTTGTGGCCACGCTGCCAACTGTAAGCAGGCTGTGGCTCCCTACCCGCACGCCAGGACAAACAGTGGCCATGGCACCAACCCAGGCACCCTCTTCAAGCGTTATTTCGCCAACAATTAGATCAAATGTGGTTTTGCGGTAATTGTGATTTCCGCACAAAAGCAATGCCCCCTGCGAAACACAGGAATTGCTCTTCAACGTTACCTTCGCTAAATTGTCAATCCACACTTTTTCGCCAATCCAAACATGATCTTCTATCACCAGTTTCCAGGGGTATTTGATGGAAACGTAAGGTTTAATTACAAGACCCTGACCAATTTTTGCACCGAAAAGTTTTAACAAAAAGCGTTTTGGACCATAAAATGGAAACCACGAATTAAAGAAAAACGAATTGATAAAATACCACACAATCCTGACCACAGTAGAGCGGCCAGGATTGTACCAGTCATTATTAAAGGAAGAAAGGTCCGTTTTCAGTTCAGGCATTGAAAAGTAGTTTATAAGCGTTAACTATTTCGGGAATTTTTATTTTGCTGCTAATATAATTAATTGACGCTTCACATTTTTTGTTGTAATGCTCTTCGTCAAGCTTTGCCAGCGCGGTGATTTGCTCTGCGAACGCCTGTTTTTTATCCAGACTTAGGGCAAAACCTGCATCAAAATCGGCAACATCACTCCATGGTGTTTGATCGCTTATCAAAACCGGACAGGCACACATAAGACTTTCAACAATACTATGTCCGAAGTTTTCATTCAGGCTTGGCAAAAACAACAGGTGACTCTTACCATACACCATTTCAAGTTCATCGGGGCTCAGGCTTCCCCTATATTCTGCCGTTACATTAGATGGCAGTTGTTTAATAAGAGTCTCGCATTTGGACCAGTAAGCCGGATCCTCTTTTGGGCCGTAAATATCAAACGTAATCCGAACATTTTTAACGAGGGCCAGCGCCTCAAGAGCAAACACCAGGTTTTTTTTAGGGCTTATGCGCGATATGAAACACACATTAAGTTGCTCTTTGGTTTTTTTACGTGAAGCAGCCGCATTTATTTTTTTCGGGAGATTAGACACTAAAAAAATTCTCCGAACCGTTTTTATGGAACGTTCAATTTCACTTTTTTCCTGTAGAGATGTGGCGTGCCAAAAAACATTTTTGTGCAAACCGGTAACGCGGGCGTAAAAAAAGAACAACTGTTTTTTGAGCGGCTTGATGCTTAATGCTCCTTTGCCCAGCATGCCTCGCGGCGCTACAATAACAGGCTTTTGCGGAAAATGCTTTTTTAAAATACGAAGCGGAATGATGGAAAAAAACTCCGAAAAAAAGCTGTTGATGTAAATTTTATCAAACGCAGTTTCGATCAACACAGCGTTAATTGTTTCAACGCTCAGTTGCGATCGCTCTAAGTAAAGCACCTCACAGCCAATGGGGCTTTTTATCCATTTGTTTGGTTCAATGTTTTCGTAGGCTTTCGTACTATTGAGGTCGGTATTGGTGGTTACAATTTTAAAATCAATATCGTCCTTAAGGTATTGAACGATCGAAAGCACTGACTGAATGGGGCCTCCGGCAAGATAACCGGGCCAAAACCAGTCAATAAATACCAATATGCAGGGCTTAGTGTTCAACGCCATTTTCCTCTAGCCAATTATTAAGTACAATCAGGTGCCATACTCTCGACCAGCTCACAAGGGGGTCGTTGTTTAAAAAACGCTGCCAGAGAATTTTCATTGATTCAGGGGCAAACAGTTTTTTTCGGTCGAGCGCCATCAGGTTTTTTTCACAAAAATCACATAGGTCATTTTTTAGCCAATGCTGCCATGGCAGGGTAAATCCCATTTTAGGACGATTTACTATTTCTCCTGGAAGGAGGTCACCAAGGCTGTCAGTGAGTAATTTTTTTGCAGTGTGCGGAAATTTGAAATCGTCGTTTACACCCAATACAAATTCTACAAGATGATGATCAAGAAACGGTTCACGTACCTCAAGCGCTACGGCCATAGACATTTGATCGGCGTCGCGCAGAAGGGTATTCAGTAAATAGGTATTGATTTCAGCAAGCGAAACAGAACTAAGCAGATGCGCCTCGATTTGGGGAACTGCTTTTACAATGTCTCTTATTGTTTCAAATGGTTTTGCATCCGGTGTTAAGCGACAAAGCTCCTTGTGTGTGAATACGCTTCGGTTTAACATGTAAGCCGAAACAAAATCTATTTTCTCCTGGCCCAACAGCTCTTCTATTTTATGACTACTCACACTTTTACTTTTGAGCTTAACGGCGTAGCCAACACCTTTGCGTGCAAGGCGCGGCACAGCATTTATCCACGCACGTTTTTGAAGCGAGGCCATACGCTGAAAAACAGCATAGCCCGCAAATAACTCGTCACCCCCTATGCCGCTTAGCGCCATGGTAATGCCTGCGCTTCGTGTGGCTTTTGAAACAATGTAAGTGTTGGGGCCGTCGCCTCCCGGATGATCCATGGCGTGAAGCGCCTCAGGAAGCTGTTTTAAAAAATCTCCAGGCGTTAATTTTATTTCGTGATGCTCGGTACCGAATTTTTTGGCAATGATACGGGCGTATTTCGACTCCGAAAATTCGCTTTCATTGAAACTTATATTGAAAGTACGGACTTTTTCCAGGCTTACCCGACTCATTAAACCTACAACGGCACTCGAATCTATTCCTCCCGAAAGAAAAGCGCCAAACGGAACATCGGCCACAAGCCTTCGTTGTACAGAAAGGGAAAGCAGCTCGTTAATCCTGTTACAGGTTTGTTTGTAATCGAGCCCGCTGGAATTTTTGTAATTGCCGGAGTTATAGTAGCGTGTCAGCTCAAGTTTGTCATCTGCAAGCTCCATAAAGTGGCCCGGCATCAGCATATAAATGCCCTTGATAATGGTACGCGGCGCCAGCACTGTCTGATACATGCTGTATTCCGAAAGCGCAGCCGCGTTGAGTTGAAATTTTTTTATGCCTGAATGTATGATTGGACGGATTTCGCTTGAGAAAACAAGGCCCTCATCACTGTAATGGTAGTAGAGGGGTTTAACACCAAATCGGTCGCGGGCTACCATCAATTTTTTAGTTGTCGTGTCGTAAATAGCAAAGGCGTACATTCCGTTAAAGTAGTCGAGACACTTATTGCCCCAGCGCATGTATGCCGCAAGCACCACTTCGGTGTCGGAGGCGGTTTTAAAAAAGTAAGGCTGGTTGCCCGAGCCCTGCGAGGCACGCTGCAATTCTAGTTTTAGTTCACGATAATTGTAAAGTTCGCCGTTGTATACAATGACATAACGCTTATCGTTTGAAATGAAGGGCTGATTACTTTCGGGACTTAGGTCAATTATTGAAAGCCGCCGATGACCCAGGCAGGTCAGGTTGTCGCTCCACAAACCTTCGCTATCAGGCCCGCGGTGAGCCAACCGCTCGTTCATGCGTCCAACAATGTGGTTTTTCTCTTCCTTCTGGAAGCGTACGGAAACGAACCCATTGATGCCGCACATGTGTTATTTTATTGATTTGAGAAAGCGTTCGTCTTTCAGCATCCTGCTCATGCCTTCTTCTATGCTCACAAGTTTTTTGTTCAGGATTTCACGCATTTTATGGTTGTCAGGTTGTCTGCGGGTCATGTCGCCTTCTTTAAGCGGTGGCAGATAAACGATTTTTGAGGTTGATTTGGTAAGTGAAATAGCGAGTTCAGCCAGATTTTTTATGGTCATTAGTTCGTCGTTTCCAATGTTGATCACGTCATTTACTAGCAGGTTATTTTTGAAGATTTTGTAACACACGTTCACGGTGTCGTCAACGTATGTAAATGTGCGTGTTTGCGACCCATCGCCATAAATCGTTATGTCGCGATTATGAAGTGCAGCGGCCAGGAAACGCGCTACAACAAAATCGGTACTTTGATTGGGGCCATAGGTGTTGAAAAACCTGAATATGGTGTACGGTAAACGAAACGATTGCCAATAACTTCTGAAGAAACATTCGCCAACGTTTTTTACAACGGCGTATGGCACACGTGAGTTGAGCGGAGTTCGATGTTCGTTTTGCGGCAGTTCTACCGGCTCTCCATACACTTCAGAACTGGAAGAAAAATAAACGTGTTTAACTGTTGAGTTTTTCGAAAAATTGAGAATGTTTTTTATGCCCTCAATGTCGTTCAGAACGGCAATCGGGTTTTCCTGGGTGCGTGTTACACCTACCACCGCAGCGAAGTGAAACACATAATCGAAATTGTACGAGAGCATAACCGACGAAATATCATTACTGTTGTTTACGTCGGCTTTTATGAATTTCCAGTTATGATGTTCGGGGGATGGAAGTTTTGAAAGATATCCGGTTGACAAATCGTCAACGATAACAACATAGTTGTTGGTGTCTGAAATTAGTTTTTCAATAAGCGCACTGCCAACGTTGCCGGCCCCACCTGTAACTAATATTTTAGTTTTTTTTGAATCCATTATAAATTTCTAAAACAGTTGAAGCCCAGCCCTCCGGTGTGATTTGCTGAGCGGCTTCATTACTTTTTTGTGACATTAAATTTAAGGCTTTGTCGCTTAATTCAGTCATTTTTTTAAGCAGTGCCTTTAACTGATTTTTATTACCCGCGGTAAACGAATAGCCGTTAATATTTTCCTGTAAAAACGTTTCAGCGGCCCCAACCTTGCTGCTCAGGATCAAAGGAAAACCCGAAGCCGCGTATTCCTGAACAACCACACCCCATGGCTCAAAGCGACTGGGAAGTACAAACACGCCGCATTGCAAAACAATGGGGTCAAGTTCCTGTGGCTGAACGAAACCGAAATGTTTTATTTTCGGATGCTGAACCGGCTCTATATCACCATTACCCAAACACCAGAGCTCCCATGAGTTCGGGGTTTCATTCTGAAGTTCGATGAAAGCCTCCCAAAGATCGGTTATTCCTTTAAAATCGTAATATCTGCCAACATATAAAAAACGCCTGGGATAAGTAGGTTCGTTTTTTTGAGCCCTGATGCTATAGGTGTTGTTAAACTTTGGCAGATCGCAACAATAAAATCCTTTTTTTATGGTATGCTCTTTAAACCCTAGTTTGCGGCAATACAAAGCCTGAATATTACCCGGCACCCATGCGTGCGAAAAACGATTCAGTAAAAAAAAGGGGCTCAGGAATGTTGCCAGCCTTTGTTTTAATGATCCGCGCCAATGGGTGTCGCAGGTCAATATGGTTGGAATTTTTCCGTAATAAGGTTTTACTACCGCCAGATAATCTTTGTCAATCCAGCCACTGCACACGATTATATCCGGATTTATTTCACTGACGAGTATCTGCAATTGAGTGCGATTGTAATTTTTTTTGTCGTAGATTTTCAGATGGTCCGAAAAATCGAATTGAAAGGGGGCTTCTTTGTTAACCGGCCAGCGAACAACGTGAATTTGACCGTGTCCGGCCAAACCGGCGCAACATTTAATGAAATAGTCGGCTAGTTCGGTGTATAAAAAAAGTATTTTCATTAAATAATGTTGACTTCCCGTTCAAGGGTAACACCAAACTTCTCGGACACTTTTTGTAAAACGTACGACGAGAGGTCATACACATCCTTTCCCAGGCAATGGCCCTTGTTTACCAAAACAAGTGCCTGCCTGTCGTGTACGGCAGCCCCGTTCATTTCAAAGCCTTTAAGGCCGCATTGCTCAATAAGCCAACCAGCGGCCAGCTTAAAGCGTCCGTCGGGCAATGGATAGGCAACTAAATTCGGAAAACGGGCAACAAGTTCGCCGTGCTTTTCAGCGCTTACCTCCGGGTTTTTGAAAAAACTGCCAGCGTTGCCTGTAACCTCAGGATCGGGTAATTTGCTTTTACGGATATTTATAACGGCGTTTGATACGTCCTTTATTCCAGGTGAGGAAATGTTCATCGCCTTTAACTCAGCGCTGATAGCACCATAACTTGTATTCAGTTTTGGTTTTTTGCAAAGCCTGTATGTAACGGAGGTGATCAGGTATTTATTTTTCAACTCGTGTTTAAAAACACTTTCACGGTATCCGAAACGGCAATCGGCGTTGCTAAATGTTTTCAGAGAGGCATCGTTTAACGAACAGGCCTCAAGTTCTACAAAACACTCTTTTATTTCAACTCCGTAAGCGCCAATATTTTGCATGGGACTTGCGCCAACACAACCCGGAATCAGGGAGAGATTTTCAAGGCCAGCCAGCCCGTGCTCAATACTCCACATCACAAAATCATGCCATACTTCACCCGCCGCAACTTTTACGTGTGCCCACTCGCCATCTTCAAATACAATGTTTATGCCCTTGAGTTCGTTTTTAATAACAAGACCATCAACATTTTTGGTAAACAAAATGTTACTTCCTCCGCCAATTATAAGTTTTTCATTTTCCAGATATGCCCGCTCTTTTACAAGCGCCTTAAAATCATCTATAGATTGAATGGTTGTGAATAATCGGGCTACCACCTCTATGCCAAAGGTGTTGTAGGGTTTCAGGCTAATATTTTGCTTAATACTCAATGCCATAACGATAAAAATAAAGAATATTATCAGGCCAATATTTCTATCTTTAGACCAATATCAACAAACTGTTTGTTTACAAGAAAAAAAACCGCAATAGTCAGTGTTATCAACGATCTGGTAACCGACAATCGTGTAAACCGGACATGCTATACCTTGATGGATGCAGGGCTGGATGTAAAGCTCGTTGGGAGGAGGTTTAAATCCTCGCTCGCATTGCCGGATTGGCCCTTTCGTACAAAACGCATGACCTTGCTTTTTACAAAAGGCCCAGCCTTTTACCTTTTTTTCAACCTGCGCCTGTTTTTTGTTTTACTTTTTACAAAGGCCGACCTTTTATTCGCCAACGATCTGGACACCCTGCTTCCAAATTACCTGGCAGCGCGACTAAAAAAAATACCACTGATTTACGATAGCCATGAGTTGTTTTGTGAAGTGCCTGAATTACAGGCTGCACCAATCAAAAAAAAGATATGGCAAAATCTTGAAAATCTTCTGGTGCCGCGACTCAAACATTGCATCACAGTAAATGAAAGTATTGCGACCATATTTGAAAACAGGTATCATGTAAAGTTTACTGTAGTGCGAAACATTGCAAAAAGTCCGGAGGAGTTTTCACTTCGTTCACGAAGGGAGCTTGGATTGCCAGAGGATAAAAAAATAATTTTATTACAGGGCGCAGGAATAAATGTTGACCGTGGTGCTGAAGAACTGGTTGATGCCATGCAGTTTGTTGACAACGCCATTCTTCTGATTATAGGAGGGGGAGATGTGTGGCCCGATCTGGAGAAAAGAATTGAACAACAAAAACTCGGTCATAAAGTAAGGCTTATTAAAAAATTGCCGCGGGCTGAGTTAATGCAGTACACCTACAATGCAGATATTGGAGTCAGCATTGACAAGGATAACAATCCGAACTATCATAACAGTCTGCCAAATAAAATATTCGATTACCTGCAGGCGGGTCTTCCGGTGTTGGCAACCCGGTTACCGGAACTGGAAAGAATAATAAACGACTATGGCGTTGGCGATTTTATTGAAAACCACCAGCCACAAAACATTGCCACCGCAATAAGGAGGATGATAAGTGATAACACCGGAAAATACACACGCGGAATAAAACAAGCGAATGCCGAAATGAACTGGCCGGCAGAACAAAAAAAGTTGCTGGAACTTATCTGCCACGCAATAAGGCCCTAAGTCAAGAATGGAATAAAATCGTAATTTTGAGAGCCTTTAAAACTATGGAATTTACAGCCAAACAAATTGCAGACTTACTTGGTGGAACAGTGCTTGGCAACGAAAACGCAAGCGTGAACACCGTTACAAAAATTGAAGAGGGCAGGGCGGGGAGTCTATCTTTTTTGGCCAACCCGTTGTACACAAATTACATTTACACAACCGATGCTACTATTGTTTTGGTAAATAATACGCTGGTGCTTGATAAGGCTATAAAAAACACCTGCACCCTGGTACGTGTGGAAAACGCATACGAGGCATTTGCAAAACTCCTCCAGATATATACTCAGATTAAAAACACCAAAACCGGAATTGAACAACCAAGTTTTATTTCGCAAAGCGCATCATTGGGTAACGATTGTTATGTCGGTGCGTTTGCTTATATAGGTCAAAACGTAAAGATCGGAAACAGCGTAAAAATTTATCCGCACACATATATCGGTGATGACACTGAGATTGGGGATAATACAATTCTTTTTTCGGGGGTAAAAGTTTATCACCAGTGCAAGATAGGAAGAGACTGCACCGTTCATGCAAATACGGTAATTGGTAGCGATGGATTCGGCTTTGCTCCAAACAGTGAAGGGCAGGCGTTTGTAAAGGTTCCACAAATTGGCAATGTGGTGATTGAAGATAATGTTGAGGTTGGCTCTAATACATCTATTGACAGAGCAACCCTGGGATCAACAACGTTGCATTCGGGGGTTAAGCTCGATAATTTAGTACAAATTGCGCACAATGTTGAAGTTGGAAACAACACCGTTGTAGCCGGTTTAACGGGAATTGCAGGCTCCAGCAAAGTGGGAAAAAATTGTATGATCGGCGCACAGGTTGGAGTTGCTGGTCATCTTAAAATTGCCGACAACGTTAAAATTGCCGGACAATCTGGAATTGGTTCAAACATTGAAAAAGAAGGAGAGATTGTTCAGGGGTCACCCGCTTTCAACATAGGGGAGTATAAACGCAGCTATGTGCTTTTCCGTAGTCTCCCCAAACTAAGCGATCGTATTAATGAGCTTCAAAAAAAAATAAACGCAATACAAAATGGCCAAAGTTGATATTCTTGCCATTGGCATTCACCCTGACGATGTTGAGCTAAGCTGTTCGGGCACACTGCTGCGGCATATTGCCATGGGCAAAAAAGCCGGCATTCTTGACCTCACCCGTGGCGAACTGGGCACCCGTGGCAACGCCGAATTAAGAACAACCGAGGCAAATACGGCGGCCAGGATACTTGGTGTTGAGTTTAGGGAGCAATTGGATTTTAAGGATGGTTTTTTTGCCAATGATGAAACGCATCAGCGGGCAATTATCCAAAAAATCAGGCAGTATCAGCCACAAATTGTTTTGTGCAATGCCATCAGTGACCGGCACCCTGATCACGGGCGGTCAGCAAAACTAGTGGCGGAGGCATGTTTTTACAGTGGACTTATAAAAGTTGAGACATTAGTCAATGGGGTCAATCAGCAGGCCTGGCGGCCAAAAGCGGTGTATCACTATATTCAGGATAATTATATTCATCCAGATTTTGTAATTGATATTACTGATTTTATAGAAATAAAACACAGAGCTATTTTTTCTTTCTCATCGCAGTTTTACAGCCCCGATTCAAAGGAACCCGAAACGCCTATTTCAGGCAAAGAGTTTATTGAGGCACTGGATGCTAAAATGGCGCTGTGGGGTAGGGCAATTGGTGTGCGTTATGCCGAAGGCTTCAGTGTAAACCGCTATCCCGGTGTTAATTCATTATTTGATCTGATTTAAAATTAGTTCGGATCAAACTCCATTAATCCCGCATTGATAATCATTGTGCCATCAGTATAAACTGTGGCCGAAACACCATCCCACGTTTTATTTATCAGTTGATCTTTACTGGTGAGGCGATAGTTGAATGGGATTTTGCTATCTAAAAGATCTTTACAAAGCTGTACCTTCCAGGGTTCACGGGCTGAAACAATGAGCGATTTAATGCTTTTTTCTACAGAAGCCTTTGGAACTTTTGCAGCTAATGCATTCAGAGCAGTTTCGATAGCGAGATCGTGGTTCGGATTTTTTTCTCCGAGGATATATACTTTCATTGTGGTAACAAAGTTGTCTTTCGAGTAAATTGCACAAAGCACGTCCTCCAGCATCCCGTTCTGGCCGAAGGTCATGAGGTTTTTTGTGAGGTTAGCAGTAACTACGGTATTTTGTGCGATGGAAGCACTCATACACGCATAGTGATTAAAAATGTCGGGATGGCGGGAAGAATTAATGGCTTCTGTGGTGGTATAAAACTCAAGACGCCTGGTTACCGCTACGCTGTTGAGCACAGTGGCAAGCAGTAAGGCATTGCCCGAGAGGACGGCATCTTTTGTGCGGCTGGAGTCTGCCACCTGCAAAAGGCCGCTTATATTGTAATCAAGATCTTTAAAAACCTTGGCAGTATTTTGCAAAATAAATGTTTTTCCGGTATGGTAGGTAAAATAACTTTGCAGTGGAGGCAGATACTCGAGCCCGGTGAACGAATACCCCACTTTTTTTTCCATCAGGTAAAAAAGCTGTGCTTTTTCTTTTTCAGTATACTTCTTTTCCAACACAATTTTTTTGAGCAAATCATTAAAAAAATCATCCTTAAAAAAGTCATCCTTGTTAAACCCGTCAATATAGTCCCGCAGGGGTTTAGCAATCTTGCTCATAAAATAAGTTTTCTCAACCGTTAGCTTATTGGCCGGACGCGTTTGCGATTGCATGCCGGTTAATAACAAAACGGCAATGACTATAAACAGGCGTTTGCGCATTTTTATTTTTTAGCGAAGTTAAAACGGAAACAACTAATACACAATACTTTAACGTATTTTATTGTCGGCGGCACCTCACTCCTGTTATTTTTCACAAACAGCAAGAGCCTTACAAAAATTACAGTTCATTCAGGAGAGAGTCTTCCACAAGGTTTGGCAGCGTTACTACAAGGCCTGGTGTGCGGGCCATTTCGCGTTTTATAGCAAACAATGCTTCATCGTTCCTGGCCCAGGCCCGGCGCGATATACCGTTGTTCACATCCCAAAAAAGCATCTGTTCCAGTCGCCTGTCTGCGTCTGTACTTCCATCAAGTACAAGGCCAAAACCCCCATTAATTACCTCCCCCCATCCAACTCCTCCGCCATTATGCAAACTAATCCATGTAGCGCCTCTAAACGCATCGCCAACAAAATTTTGTACGGCCATATCGGCGGTAAATTTGCTGCCATCGTAAATGTTTGATGTTTCGCGGTAGGGACTATCGGTTCCGCTTACATCATGATGGTCGCGGCCTAATACAACTGGTGCTGAAATTTTACCGGCGCGTATTGCCGCGTTAATCGCCCTTGCAATTTTAAGGCGCCCTTCGCTGTCGGCATATAAAATACGGGCTTGCGATCCCACTACCAGGTTGTTTTGCTGCGCGTCTTTAATCCATACTATGTTATCGTGTAGCTGTTGTTTAATTTCTTCTGGAGCGGTTTTATAAATTTCTTCAAGCACTTCCTGTGCCAGTTGGTCTGTCGTCGCCAGATCTTCGGGCTTCGCCGAGGTACAAACCCACCGGAAGGGACCAAAACCAAAATCAAAGCACATGGGGCCTAAAATGTCCTGCACGTAGGAGTTATACTTAAACTCACTTTTGGCTTTGTCCTTAAACACATCGCCTCCGGCCCTCGATACTTCGAGCAAAAAGGCGTTGCCATAGTCAAAAAAGTACATGCCTTTAGAGTGCAGTGCGTTAACCGCATTTATATGACGTACCAGTGTTTTCTGAACTTCTTTCTTAAACTGTTCGGGCTCCTCAGCCATCATGCGGTTGCTTTCTTCCAGCGTAAAGCCTACCGGATAGTAACCACCAGCCCATGGGTTGTGCAGCGAGCTCTGATCGCTGCCTATGTCAACCATGACGCCGTCTTTTACGAGTTGCTCCCAAAGATCCACAACGTTACCCTGATAAGCAAGGCTTACGCCTTCCAGGGTTGTGATAGCTTGTTTGGTTCGGGCCAACAGTTTGTCGAGATCGGTGTACACTTCATCTACCCATTTTTGTGAGTGGCGGGTTTGCACGGCTTTGGGATTGATTTCAGCAGTTATCGAAACAAGGCCTGCAATTTTTGCAGCTTTAGGCTGAGCGCCACTCATACCGCCTAAACCGCAGGTAACAAATAGTTTTCCGCGGCGTTCGTCTTCTGTTTTAAATTTTTTACGGGCGGCGTTCATCACAGTAATTGTTGTGCCGTGAACAATACCCTGAGGACCAATGTACATATAGCTTCCCGCGGTCATTTGTCCGTATTGCGTTACCCCAAGGGCATTAAATTTTTCCCAGTCATCAGGCTTACTGTAATTGGGAATCATCATGCCGTTGGTAATTACAACCCTCGGGGCATCCTTGTGTGAAGGGAAAAGCCCGAGCGGATGCCCGCTGTACATTACAAGCGTTTGTTCGTCGGTCATGGTTGCAAGATATTGCATCGTGAGCAGATACTGCGCCCAGTTTTGGAACACTGCCCCATTGCCGCCGTATGTAATCAGCTCATGGGGATGCTGTGCCACCGAATAATCGAGGTTGTTGCTGAGCATGTGCATAATGGCCGCGGCCTGTTTGCTTTTGTGAGGATACTCGTTAATGGGACGGGCATAAATTTTATAATCCGGACGAAAACGGTACATGTAAATGCGTCCGCAGGCTTTAAGTTCTTCGCCAAACTCTTTAGCTAAAACAGAATGGTGTTTTTTATCAAAATAACGCAGGGCGTTTCGAAGTGCCAATTTTTTTTCGTCGGCGCTTAAAATATCCTTGCGTTTGGGGGCGTGGTTAATGCCTGGCTCGTAAGGCTTAACCGGAGGAAGTTCGGATGGAATGCCTTGTAAAATACTGTCTTTAAAATCCATATCGTTATAATGGCATAAAAGTAATCAGGAATTGTTTTGTTTGGGCTTATTAAATCCACCCGTTTTTTTGTCGTAGCCGTATGGACAATGCTTGCAACCGCTTTTGCAGCAGTAACCTCTTTTTAAATGATACTTTTCGGTAAAAACAATATAGCCTTCGGGGCTATAATAAAAATCTTCAGGATCAAGCTGCTTGCCGAACATGGTAAGCAAAAGTAGTATAAATTACTCCAGGCGTTTAATGGTGCAGCCTATAGACTTGGTTTCCTGTTGTTTTGGGCTTTCGTTTTTGAGCAGGGCACTCAAGGCATTTTTAAGATAAGGCTCTTTTACCGCTGCCGGATCTTTTACATTATCGTCAATAGCACCTTTGTAAATAAGTCCTTTTGCATTAAAC
>CALMNJ010000616.1 GCA_937868675.1 uncultured Bacteroidota bacterium
GATATATTTTTAATATCTTTAGTCCAAAACTTATCGTTATGATAATTAAGGACCACCAATCCATCCTCATTCCGGTAGACTTTTCGAAGTTGTCGTATATTGCTGTAAAGCAAACATATAACCTTGCAAAGTATACTAAATCCAAGTTGGTTTTATTGCACATTTCCGTCACAAGCGAAAACGATAAGAAAGACGAACTCGAAGCGCTGGCCCATTCAACCGCTGCCGAAAGTGGTTTGGTTGTTGAAACCAAGGGTGCCAAAGGCGAATTCTATGAAACGATAATCAAAATTGCCACCGAACTTGATTCCTCACTCATAGTGATGCCCCTTGATGAAAACGCCAAGTTCAAGTCCGGGCTTTTTGGAGGTGGTATTACTGTGCCCAAATTTCTTACAAGTTCTCCCTGCCCTATTATTACCTTACGTACTTCGGATGTTAGAGAAGGCTGCAAAAATATCATCATGCCTTTCGACCTCACACCCGAAAGCCGCGAAAAAGTATCATACGCCGTTCAGTTAGCCCGCTTTTACGGAGCCGATATCAAAATTGTTTCGGTATTTAAGCCAAACGATGAGGAGTACGAGAATAAACTATTCCCATACCTACAGCAGGTTAAAAAATTCATCAAGGCCGAAGGTGTTCATTGTACCAACCGGTCTATACAAAGTGCCACCACCGCCGAAGCCATTGTTGAGTATGCTGTAAAAAGCGAGGGCGACATTATCATTCAGATCAATCAGCGCGACCTGAGCCTTTCTGAAAGGTTTGGCGGAACGGTGGGGCATAAAATTGTGGAACTGAGCCCGATTCCCGTTCTGAACGTGAATCCGATGAAACGCGAAAGCATGAGCCACTTCAGCAGCGGCATGTAATAAGTTTTATTTCCGAATTATTTAGCGGTTCTGCCAACCAGTGGGCGGAAGAAGTAATTGAGGCGCAGGCCTACGAAATTTCCACTTGTTTTAAATTCATGATAGTAGTGTGATCCTTCGCCGAAGTAATCAACTTTTGCCGTAGCCAGTTCTCTGAATCCGGCGTTGAAAAGCAAAGTGGCATTAAGTATGGCTCCACGCTTAAAGGTTTTTTCCCTCGCCACCGAAAAGCGCAGCATGGCATAATACCCCTGATTTGAAGCACCGGAGCTGATCATGGTGTATCCGGGTATATCCCTGCCATCACCAATTACGGCCGAATTTGTATTGTTGCTGATAAACCCGTTCACCCAGCCCGCGCCAATCACCCAGCGCTTGTTGCGGCAATCCGGATTAAATTTGTAATGCAGCATTATTGGGGCCTCAATGGCGCCGAATTCGTTTTTAAGCACCTGCTTGTCGCGGAGCTCAGGGTGAAGAAAGCTGTAGTTTTGCGACAAATAGAAATTGAATCCAAACGACTGAACACCCATGCCGGCCGTGGCCATCCAGTGATTATCGTGATCGTAACGAAACGCAAAACCAAAGGCTCCACCGCCACCATCGGCCCTGAAACGCCCACTCGCCTCCTGCATGCCACCACTGTTTGTTACATCATTTCCCTGAAAACCCCACGTGAGGCCAACGCGTATGGTTTTATTCTCCTGGGCCGTAAGTTGCAGTGCTCCGGCTATGATAACAAGTGTTATGAGCTTTTTCATGCTAAAATGTTTAATGTTAAAGTTAAGGATAACATTCATACAACCGCATTTTTTAACGTTCGGAAAGGCTCCTTACAACAGTTTTTTTTTAGTAAATTCGCTCAAAAAAAATAAAAAACAACGCATACAGGAG
>CALMNJ010000617.1 GCA_937868675.1 uncultured Bacteroidota bacterium
AAATGGCAGGCGCAAAACAAAAAGGCAATCAGGCCATTACACCTGCGGTATTCAGCTTTCTCAAGAGTCTTAAAAAGAACAACGACCGCGACTGGTTCAACGCGCATAAAAAGGAGTATCTGGAACAATATGCAGGTATTGAAATGTTTGCCGGGCAGCTTTTGAATGAGCTCAACAAACACGATGTCATAGAAACCCCTTCGGGAAAAAAAAGCCTGCATCGTATTTATCGCGATGTGCGTTTTTCAAAGGATAAATCACCTTACCATTCGCATTTTGGAGGAAGTTTCAGCCGCGCTACCAGAGCGCGCAGGGGTTCCTACTATTTTCACCTGGAGCCCGGAAATACCTTTGTTGCCGGTGGTTTCTGGGGTCCCAATCCGGAAGACATGAAACGAATCCGCGACGAATTTGCTTTCGATGGTTCAAGGATGAAAAAAATTCTCGATGAAAAAAACTTCCGGAAAACGTTTGGAAGCCTCAAAGGTGATCAATTAAAAACGGCGCCGCGGGGTTACGATGCCGATTCTCAGTACATAGATCTGTTGAGGTACAAACAATTTTTGCTTATTAAAAAATTCTCTGATAAGGAGGCTCTGTCACCCGATTTTCACATAACACTGAGTAATACATTTAAGCACATGCGGCCGTTTCTGGACTATATGAGTGAAGTACTTACTACGGATATCAACGGCGAATCTTTGATTGGGCCAAGGCTTCGTTAACGTTCAACCCGATGCAAACAACTGGGTTAGTGAAAGTGGCTACAAATGGATAAATGCATCGCCGCATTTAAACGTGCTTCCTGTTGTATCCTTGCACGCGCCGCACAGGGTTGGCTTACATTTTATGCGTGACAGTACCTGTAATAAGGGAATTCCACATTTCGAAAAGCCCTGTAGCCGCAGCAATGGTTTCCGATGGAAAGAGGGCCGGGTAAATCCCTTCCTGGTGGATAGTATGGATAGCACTGCAATATTCAAGCCCGTTTATTTGTTCAGTCCTCCTCGTGCAGGCCCCCCTTTGGTTTCCGCCACCTGCCGGACTGAAACGAAAGAAGGTGGATATAGCGTTTTAGGGATGGCTTCCACCAACGATGTTAAACCTTAACCTGGCGATTTAATCACTGTGCTTGATCCCGGTAAAGTGGTTATTATCCATTGGGAAGGTTTTTTCAGAAATATGTACAGCAAGAACCTGCGAAGTGTGAGGCTTACCAATTCCTACCAATTTTTTCAGAAGATTAAACACTATTAACGTTACGATAAAACAAGTCAGATGTAAGAGAACGTTGTAATGCCGGCACCACTTAGCCTTATATACCTTGAATAGAGGTACCAGGTAAGGAAAGCGGTTGCTATTGGCTGAAAATATAACCCTTTAGTTCTTTGTTTAATCAAGTAATATTCACGAAATTAGGTCTTGTAACTGCGTTCTGTTAACCATCATTATGAAAAGCCTCAATAATTGCTTCAAACTTTTAATACTGCCACTGCTTCTTTGGGCTAATGCGTCAGATGCACAGGTAAGTCAGGATAAACAGAAATTGTACGAGGGTATAATAAAAAGCTGGAACGATGCGCACAATAACTGGCACTTCAAAGACCTGGAAAATTTGTATTCCGAAAAGGTACTTTTTTATTGCAGCACAGTTACTAAGCGGGAGTGCATAAGCTACAAAACCAGTCTGGCCAGCCCCACCAAAGTATTCGAACAACATATTGCTTCTGATATTAAGTACCAGCCCATTACTGCCGACATGATGAAATGCGGTTTCATTAAGGAGGTTTTTATTGACGATAAAAAAGCAGATTATCCATCCTACCTGGTTTTGAAAGAAACCCCCGATGGTGTGAAAATAATTTGCGAGAGCGATGAAATTACGGATGCAAGTTTTGGCTTTGAACTCAGCGCGGCGTATTTTAATTCAGGTACCGGCGAACCTGTAAAGCTGGAAGCCGGCGAACGTGAAAAACCAGGTTCAGGAATGTTTGGTTATGTTGGCGGCTCTTCGGCCATTATCATTCTCATTATAGCTCTTGCCGCCCGCCGCCGGCGCAAAAAGGCCCGCGAAAAAAATGAGCAAGCCTGATTTTGAGCGCATGCTGCAGCTTATTGATGAGGTATTTGCCACGCGAAACGATGTGGGACAGATACAGGTAAATCAGGCTCAAATGCAGAAACTACAGCAGATTCACCCTGCCACATTAAGCGAAGACACAGGGCCGCTGGGACCAAAAACATGGGTGTTGCTGATACCAACCAACAATACAATTATGCGGCACTTTCTTAACGGCGAAATAACCGAGAAGGAACTGCTCGACAAAACAAGGCCTGGTGCCGCTTATGAGTGTATATATTTATGCTCGGCCACTACCTTGCCTGAATACCGGGGCCAGGGAAACACAAAAAAATTGTGTCTTCAGGCAATCAGCGCTATCTGCGCTTCGCACCCGGTTAAATCACTTTTTGTATGGCCTTTTACTCCCGAAGGTGAAAAGTTGGCCGAATCCCTCGCAAACCAGAGCGGACTAGTATTACATAAAAAAACGTTAAACTGAAAATGGAAGTAAAGCAAAAACAAACAGCCGGCAAAGGTTGTTTTTTTATTGAGGAAAACGAAAAGGAAATGGCCGTGATGACATATACCGTGCAGAATGAAATGCAGTTCAGCATAGATCACACCGTTGTTGATCCTTCGCAGGGAGGCAAAGGCCTTGGCAAGTTACTTTTTCTGGAGGCTGTGAAATTTGCCCGCGAGCATCATTATAAAATAGTGCCGCTGTGTGCCTATGCTGCATCCGTATTTCAAAAATCGGACGAGTACAATGATGTGCTTGCCAACTAAACAAGACTCATAAAACATGAAAGCAGAAGAAATAAAACAGCAATTTCTCCTTAACCCAAACATCACCTTTTTAAATTTCGGATCTTTTGGGGCCTGCCCGGCTCCTGTTTTCAGGCGTTACCAGGAGCTTCAGCTCGAAATGGAACGGGATCCCGTTCAGTTCATGATGTTCAAAAGCAACGCTTATTTCGAACAATCAAGAAGTGCGCTGGCACAATTTATTCACTGCCATCCCGACGATGTTGTATATGTTACCAATCCGTCGTATGCGGTGAATATTATAACCCGTAGCATGGGTCTAAAACCCGGAGATGAAATACTTACTACCAATCTGGAGTACGGGGCCTGTGATAAAGCATGGTCGTATATTTGTAAGTTAACGGGCGCCAAATATGTGCGACAACCTATATCATTGCCGCTTACAACTAAAGAAAACTTTGTGAATGAGTTTTTTAATGGGTTTACCGAACGTACTAAAATAATTTTTATCAGTCACATCACCAGCGCAACTGCCCTAAAATTGCCGGTAGCCGAAATATGCCGTGAGGCCAGGCGCCGCGGCGCCATAACGTTTGTGGATGGTGCGCATGCGCCTGCCCACACCTATTTAAACTTAAATGAACTGGAAGCTGATATTTATACAGGCGCCTGTCACAAATGGATGATGACACCGAAGGGCTCGTCTTTTTTGTATGTAAAAAAAGGATTGCAGGATAGAATTGATCCACTGGTGGTTAGCTGGGGCTACGATAGCGCCATGCCTTCGCACTCACGTTTTCTGGACTATCATCAGGTGCAGGGCACGCGCGATCTTTCGGCATTTTTTACCATTCCGGATTCGATCCGGTTTATGAATGAAAACAACTGGGCATCCGTGTCGGAGCGATGCCGCGTGATGGTGCGCGATAATTTGCCGCGTATTTGTAATTTGCTGGAAGCCTCACCACTTTGTCCTGTAACGGAAGAATTCCTTGGGCAAATGGCGGCCATTCCTCTGCGTACCGCTCAGCCGAAACTGCTTCAAAAAAC
>CALMNJ010000618.1 GCA_937868675.1 uncultured Bacteroidota bacterium
GCAAAGAAAGGAACCGATGTTAAGCGACTTGAAACAGATTCGGTTGGGTACTTCACCTTTTTGAACAAGGACACCGTGATTTATTATAAGCTAACGGAACCGCATTCGCTCCGATACTACGTTACCGCCACGGATGAAGAAAAATGGCTGGGAAATTCTCCTGCACGTACTTTCAGAACGCTAAACCGTCATACCATTGTTTACGGTTTAAAGGATAGTGCACATGTGGCTTTTTACAAATATGATTTTGTGATCCGAAAAGCAGTTAAGATTTGTGATTACCCATCTCTAAACGAGGATATTGTGTGGCATCCGCAACTTGGGCTGGTAAAATCAGAAGGAACAACGCTGTATTACTACAGCGAGGCGGAAGGTAAATGGCAGCTGCTTTATGAACTGGGACTTTTCGGAATCAAAAAAATTACACGGTTTGCGTTTGATTCAAAAAACAACTATCTGGTAGTGGTAAACAATCTGTAACGTAAAGCAAATTGACAGTAAACTGGCATAGCGTGAACAAAGGCAGATAGAATGACCATATTTGTTATATACCTGCTCATTATTTTATGGCTCATTAAACACAATGCTTTTTTTGGACTGCTGGACGATGATAAGCTGAACAAAACACAACTTGTATGGATGTTTTTTTTTAAAGCACTCGCCGTACCCTTATTTTATTACGTTTATAAAAAGCTGTACGGAGGCATTGAATCGCTTGATGCCGGGAAGTTTTATGGCGACGCGCAAGTGATTGGGAGTTATGCGTTGCAGGATCCCATTGCTTTTATCAGATTAATGCTGGGTCTGCAGGATGATGCACCCGGCTCGGCAGACTATATAAATTATTTGTCGCGTACCCTTAACTGGGACAATGGAACGATGAAGGATTACCTTTACAATGACAACCGCGTTGTGATACGGGTGCATGCCTTGTTTTACTTTATCGGTTTCGGCTCGTATTTTGCCCAGGCCCTGTTCAACTGTTTTCTGGGGTTTCTGGGAATTTTCAGATTATACAAAAGTTTAAAACCATACATGGTAGGTAAAGAATTTTGGCTCATGGCCATCCTGTGTTTTTTTCCATCGCTCTGGTTCTATACGGGTGCTGTGCTGAAGGAAGGTTTGGTTTTGTTTGTTCTCGGGCATTTGCTTTGGCTAACGCTGAGGATCATGAACGGAGAACGAAAGTTAGTTGTAGTGCTGGCAACCTTGTTTTTATTATACCTTGGTTTTTTACTCAAGCCCTACATTGTTCTGTTTTGCTGGTTTTGTTTTGGTTTATTTTTTGTTCTTGATAAAAAACAAGCGTTACGTTACAAAACGCTGTTGTTTTTTTCTGTGTTAGCGATCGTTTTTGCTTTACTCAACCTTTTTTCGTGGAGTATTAAAGGGCGTACCGTGGTTGCAGCGGTTATGAAACACCAAAGAACCTTCGCCGGCGTGACAAAAGGCGGCATATACCTGTACGATAAGGATAAATATATAAGGCTTGATTACGATACCACACTTATAAACAAGAAGGCGGATAGTGTGTTTGCAATTAAACGTGGAAGTTCTTTTATGTACTGGACCAACAATAATGCACTGGATACATTGTTTTGCAAAGCCAATACCGATACAACATCGGTTTATCGTCTCGATCAAATGGTGATGCCAGGAAGGTCTAATATCGAAACAGGAACCAACGAGGGGTATGCTAAAACCATTTTGCATTCGGTTTATCACAGCTTGTTCTACCCGCTTTTTTTCAATGCACATGGCGCCATGCAATGGCTGGGCTCGGCCGAAAACCTGTTGCTGCTTTTTTCATTGGTGTTTATTGTCGTTGGTATTATCCGGCAAAAAAAAGCCGATACTTTTGTTCTTGTTTTGGTGTGTATAACCCTTTGTGTGTGTGTGCTGGCAGGAGTAGCCACGCCCAATAGCGGGGCAATTTTCAGATACCGCAGTCCGGTTGCCATTTATTTGCTGATTGCCGCATTGTATTATTTTCCGTTAAAAAGGAGAGGCCCTGCCGCTGAATAAGGCAGGATAATGAGTGAAGTATTTAAGTGCAATCACAAAACCGGTTTATAAATGAACCCATTTCGAGATACTTTGTATATTTAGTTGCTCACAAAAGTGATGAACTTCTTAAGGAAGAAAAATATTGACGAGCTGCACAAGGGCCTGAGCGACGAAAACCCGCACGGGGCACTGGCCCGGCATTTAGGTGTTCGCGACTTAACCTTTTTTGGTATTGCCGCCATAATTGGTGCGGGCAGCTTTAGCAGTATTGGTTCGGCCTGTTTCAGTGGCGGGCCTGCCGTTGTTTTGCTGTTTATTATTTGTGCGGTTGCCTGTAGTTTTACGGCACTGTGTTACGCCGAGTTTTCATCGCGTGCGCCGGTTGCCGGAAGCGCCTATACCTATGCCTATATTTCGTTTGGCGAATTGTTTGCCTGGATAATCGGCTGGGCCCTTTTGATGGAATACTCTATTGGAAATATTTACGTTGCGTTCTCGTGGAGCGGGTATTTTACAAACCTGCTGGACGCGGCAGGGGTGCATTTTCCGGAATGGCTCACGATTAATTACAGCGATGCCAAGGATGCTTTTTTAACGAATGCGAAAGGCGAAGGATTAACAGCCTGGAATGCTGCTCCGGAGCTAGCAGGGCTGAAGATTATTTTTGATTTGCCCGCTGTGCTGATAAATATTGTGATAACATGGCTGGTGTATATCGGAACCAAGGAGTCGCGCGATGTAAGCAATATTATGGTGATTATAAAGCTTGCCATTATTTTGCTGGTCATAGTGGTGGGTGTGTTTTATATTGACGTAAAAAACTGGACACCTTTTATGCCGAATGGTTTTGGCGGTGTGATGGGGGGGGTGGCGGCTGTTTTTTTTGCTTACATAGGTTTTGATGCTGTTTCAACGCTTGCGGAGGAGTGCAAAAATCCCAAACGCGATTTGCCGCGCGGCATGGTTTACTCGCTGGTTATCTGCACCATTGTATTTATTGTGCTTGCTCTGGTTCTCACAGGCATGATGTCGTATTCGCTGTTGAAAGTAGACGATCCGCTGGCAGAAGTTTTTGCCTTCAGGGGGGTAAAGTGGATGCTGCTGCTTGTTTCGGTAGCTGCTACTGTGGCCATGACCAGCGTGATTCTAGTTTTTCAGATGGGGCAGCCACGGATATGGATGAGCATGAGCCGTGATGGACTGCTTCCAAAAAAATTTGCTGCGGTTCATCCAAAATATAAAACACCGGGCTTTGCAACCATCATGACTGGCCTTGTAGTGGGCATCCCCATTTTTTTCACGACGCCGAAATTTGTTCTTGATTTCACCAGTATAGGCACCTTGTTTGCCTTTGTGCTTGTATGTGGAGGCGTGCTTACACTGCCACGAAGAAAAGAAACGCAACGTGAAAAAGGACGGTTTCAGCTGCCCTATATTAACGCACGGTATATTATGCCGGGGATGCTGGTATTGACGATTACTCTGGTATTGTGTTTTGCCCCGGATTTCTTTTCCAATAGTTTACAGGTAACAAGCCAAAACGCGGCCCATTCAATACCCACGCTGGTTTTCTTTGTGGTATGTGTTGTGATGACCGTTCTATCTTATTTAAAAAAGTTCTCACTCATACCGGTACTCGGATTTTTATCATGTTGTTATCTGCTCACCGGTATGGAAGCCAGCAACTGGAAGTGGTTTGGAATGTGGTTGATAATAGGTTTAATCATTTATTTTGTATACGGATACCGCAACAGTAAATTAGTTCACAAAAAAAACTGATCTATGCTCGTTTTAATCACGGGGGCCACATCAGGCATTGGCCGCAGCACGGCTGAGTTATTTGCCTCACATGGCCACAATATAATTATCGCAGGCCGCAGGCATGAGCGCTTAACAGAAGTTAAAAAAACGCTTGAATCCAAATATGCCGTAAAGGTAATTGCGCTTCGGCTTGATGTCAGAAACCATGAGGAGGTGGAAAGCGTGATTAATTCCATGACTCCGGAATTAAAAAAAATTGATGTGCTGGTAAATAATGCCGGGCTTGCCGCAGGACTCTCGGCAATACAGGATGGCGATATAGGCCACTGGGAGCGTATGATAGATACAAACCTGAAGGGCCTTCTTTATGTTACACGCGTGGTTTCTAACCTTATGATCGCCAATAAAAAAGGCCATATTATAAATATCGGATCGGTTGCCGGCAAGGAGGTATATGCCAACGGAAATGTTTATTGTGCTACCAAACATGCGGTGGATGCACTTAATAAAGGAATGCGCATTGACCTCCTGCCCTATGGAATAAAAGTTACGGCAGTAAACCCAGGCATGGTTGAAACCGAGTTCAGCGTGGTTCGTTTTGACGGCGACGAGGAACGCGCAAAAAAAGTGTATATGGGAATGCAGCCGCTTACGCCTGAGGATATTGCCGAAACGATATACTGGGCGGCTCTGAGGCCTGCACATGTAAACATTAACGATATTGTAATAATGCCAGCGATGCAGGCATCGGCAACCAACGTTTTGCGCAAATGATAAACGTACGGAAGGTGGCCAATATATTTTGTGCGTTCCTTCTGCTAGCGCCTCTTTGTTTAACTTCCGGTGCCGGTGCACCGGGCGGAAGAAATGCGGGTAATTTATTCAGGTTTGGAACTTCGGTTGGTTTTTATTCGGTAAATCTTAAGCATGCTCAAAATCCGGCGCAAAAAATGAATGCGCTTATCGGGTTTCAGCACGAGTGGCATCTCGACCGCCAACATCAGTCTTTTCTTCTTTCTGGCATTGATTATCTGGTGCATGGTGTAAGCTTTGATTCCTATTTCTTTAAACCGGACAGTGTGGCCTTGTACAATAAGACCTTTTCGTATAAATACTCGGTTTACATACACGAATTGGATGTGCCCATCGAATATAAATTTGTGTTCAGGCGTCGTGAAAGCAGAATTATGAGTTCGTATTTAAAAGTGGGTTATTACCTGCGATGGTTAGTTACCAGCGATGTTCGTATAACCCGCGATGGGGAAAAGGTGAAATACGATTCGCCTCCGATGAGGTTCAGAACACCATTGGTAGATCAGCATCTGAATACATTTGCAGGCCTGAGTTTTGGCTTCCAGCAAAACAGCATTGCCTCTCAAAAAGGGCATTTTAATGTTGAACTCAATTTCAGATATGGTTTCTCGCAGTATTATTTTGAAAGGCCCTATGCACCCAGCTCGCTTTACATAAACGGCAGTCATGTGTTTCTGCTTCTGGGGTATAAGTTCTGATAAATCAACTGGCGTTAAAAAGTCAGCGCCGGTTTGTTTTTATAACCCGCTTTTATACCTTAGTAAAAAAACTGCCATGAGTTTTAACCGTCGTAATTTTTTGCTTGCTACTGCCGGAGCGTTTTCATCCTTTGAATTATTTTCGGCAATTGATAAAAATTTTGCGAAGCAATTCGAAAGGCAAATCAACCGCCTTGAAGGGATGAGCCTTGAGGGCAGTGCCAGCGATGACGATTTCTGGAACTGGGTTCGAAGTAATTATTCACTTTCAACCAACCTCATTAACCTCAACAACGGTGGAGTGAGCCCGCAGCCAAAGGTTGTACAGGAAGCTCATATACGTAACTATCAGCTCTGCAACGAAGGCCCTTCCTACTATATGTGGCGAATACTTGATCAGGGCAGGGAAGCCCTTCGTGCCAAACTTGCCGCACTGGCAGGTGTCTTGCCTGAAGAGTTGGCTATTAACCGGAATTCGACGGAAGGATTAAACTCAATAATCTTTGGCCTCAATTTGAAGGAAGGCGACGAAGTTGTGCTCAGCACCTTTGATTATCCCAACATGATGAATGCATGGAGGCAGCGCGAAAGGCGTGATAAAATCAAACTGGTATGGATTAATATTCCACAACCTATGGAAGACGATGCTGCCATTGTGAAACTGTATGAGAATGCAATTACTCCCAGAACCAAAATCGTTCACATCACACACATGATCAACTGGACCGGAAATATTGTGCCCTGCAGGGCCATTGCGGATATGGCGCACCGAAAGGGGTGTGAAGTGATTGTGGATGGGGCACACTCCTTCGCCCATTTCGAACATCTGATCCCGGACACGGGCGCCGATTATTTTGCGACCTCCCTTCATAAATGGCTGTGTGCGCCGTTTGGTAGCGGTTTGTTATATATTAAAAAAGAAAAAATAAAAAGTATCTGGCCCTTACTGTCCAGCCAGGAACCGGATTCGGAAGACATCAGGAAATTTGAAGTACTGGGCACACGTTCATTCGCTTCTGAAATGGCCATTGGTACAGCGGTTGATTTTCATAACACCATTGGTATCAAGCGAAAAGAAGCCAGGCTCCGTTTCCTGAAAGAATACTGGACCGAAAAAATTGCGGTGCTTCCAAAGCGTGTGTTTGCTTCATCAATTAAACCAAAATATTCCTGCGCCATTGCAAATATTGGTTTTGAAGGATGGACCGCGCATCAGATAGAGAGCAGATTGCTTGAAAAGTATAAAATACATACGGTATCAATCGTTCATGAAAAGGTAAATGGTATTCGTGTAACTCCCAGCACCTACACGAGCATTTCCGACCTGGATACACTTGTAAAAGGGTTGACCGAAATATCAAAAATGGATGGGCCTCCGGCAAACAAGGAAAAAAACTAAAGGTGAACAAACAATTTTTGCTTGTAATCGTTGTTGCATCGTGTTTTTTGGTTGCTTTTTCGGGTGACAAAAAGCGAGAAGTAATTCTGAGTGGTTGTGCGCCGGCTCCAATCGGACCATACAGTCAGGCAATCCGGCATAATGGTGTGGTTTATGTGTCGGGTCAGATTGCGTTAACCAAAGCCGGCGTTCTTGATACCAGCTCGGTTGAAAATGAATGCCGGCAGGTACTGGAAAACATCAAAGCCATATTGGAGTCTGCCGGATTAAAAATGAGTGATGTAAATAAGGCAAGTGTTTTTACCACAGACCTTAAACAGTTTTCAAGAATAAATGAGGTTTATAAAACTTATTTTTTAAACGCCCCGCCGGCACGCGAAACAGTTGAAGTGAGGGCGCTGCCAAAAGGCGCCCACGTTGAGATTTCAGTGATCGCGGGCGAATAATCGTAATCCTTAAAAGTAATAGTTGAATCCAAGAGAAAAGCTTCCTGGAAAAAAGCGGAAGTTCATAGTGGTATAGTCCTCGTTGGAGACCTGATGTCCATCCTGGTAATTTTTTGCTTTCGAATATTGGGCAGACAAAGAACCCAGTATAACACCCTCCACCGCT
>CALMNJ010000619.1 GCA_937868675.1 uncultured Bacteroidota bacterium
GGGCAATTTCTTCATTAGTACGCTGAGCTGCCACTAATCTGCCTGTGAGGTCGAGCACTTCGATTGTTTTTTCCTCGGTGTTTCCGGTCAGAACAGAGAACTGTCCTTTGTTTGGATTTGGATATACAACCGCATTTTCGCCTGACTTAAGCGGATCCATTAATGAAGTACATGGTGATACTGATACTTTAACACTGGCGTTATTTTTACAGCCATTATTGTCGGTTCCGGTAACACTGTAGTTGTATAGAATACTTAGTGTTGGTGAAACAACCAAAGAGGTTGCGTTTGAACCGGTGTTCCAAGTGTAAGTGTTGGCGCCGGAAACAGTAAGTGATGTGGACTCACCAAGGCAGATAAGTGTGCTGGATGCAATGGCGCTTACATTTGGCAATTGAAATACACTCACTGAAACAGATCCCGACAGAGGGCAGTTATTAGCATCTACCGCTGTAACATTGTATATGGTGGTTACTGTTGGGGATGGCGTAATTGTTTGGAAAGGAAGCAGGTTGTTCCACATATACGTTACTGCACCATTCGCAGAGAGGGTAGCTGTAGCACCCAGGCAAATGCTGGTGTTTGGCGAAACCGAAAGTGTAAGACTATTAACCTCCACACTAAGAACGGCATTGCTGTAGCAACCATTGTTATCAGTTCCTTTTACTGTATAGGAAGTGGTAATACTTGGTGTAACAACAATTGATGTAGATGTAGAAGCGGTGTTCCATGAATAGCTACTTGCTCCGCCAACACTCAAGGTACTTGAGCCTCCAAGACACACAAAGGTGTTGGTGTTTCCTGTTGATAAGGTTGGGAGATTATTAACAAAAATAACTATCGTTGTATAACTCGAACACAACAATGTGCTGGTACCGCCTACAGAGTAAACAGCGATGCTGGTTGGTGAAACCGATATGCTTGTGGTATTTGCACTCGTACTCCAGGTGTAGGTATTGGCACCACTGGCTGTAAGCACAGCGGATTGTTGTCCTGCACAAACAGAAGGTGTACTTGATGAGATTGTAACCGTAGGATTTGCAACCACCGTCACCACAGCTACCGCAACATTGGCAGTTGGAGAAACGCATCCGTTTGTTCCGGTACCTGTAACCACATAAGTTGTGGTTGTGGCTGGAATAACTGAGCCATTTGTATTAGTTGAAACCGAGTTAATCGAATACGTGTTTGCACCTGTTGGTAAGAGACTGTAGGATAATCCTGCGCATACCGAACCACTCACCGCTGTGATGATCGGAGATGCATTAACTACCACAGTTGAAACAACCGGTGTTGTTGTACTTGACAAGCACCCCTGGGTATTGGTTCCTAATACAGTATAACTATCTGTGACTGTAGGGGAAAACACGGTTGCCACTGTTCCGCTGGTATTAAACACAGTATATGTTGCAGCCCCGGTTGGATTCATTGTGAAGTTATAACCTGAACAAATGGTACCACTGTTTACAGAAACAGTTGGGGATGGAAATACGGTTACGGTTATTGTTTTTACCCCATTACAAACCGTAGTCCCTGTGCCACTCACTGTATAAACGGTTGTTACCGATGGATTTACGGCTATTGTAGCGGCATTGGAGGCAGGAGAAGTCCATGTATAGGTATTGGCGCCCGAAACGGTGAGACTTGTTGAAAGGTTAGGACAAACAGATGGTGATGAAGCATTAATTACCAACGTTGGCGAAGAAAGCGTGGTAACAGTAGCGTAGCCTGCTGTTGCAGTATTTGAGATACATCCCTGACTTGAGGTTCCGTTTACGGTATATACTGTTGTTACCAATGGTGCAACGGTTGCAGAGGTACCGGTTAGCGTTCCTGAGGCACTAATGTATGTGTAGGAAACAGCTCCACCGGGTGTAAATATTACCGAACCTGCAGGGCAAATAGAACTTGATGTGATGCCAGAAATTACCGGAACAGGATTTACAGAAATTGTTTTAACCGCAGAGCTCGTTGCGCTACAAAGAGGTCCGATGCCAGCGGTTACCGAATATGCGGTTGTTGCTGAAGCCGTGAACGCAACTGCATTGGTTACACCACCTGTCCAGGTGTATGTAAGAAGGCCGCTGGCAGTGAGTGAAACTGATGTGTTTGCGCAAACACTGGCAGTTGGCCCGGTAACAGTTGGTGAAGGTATTGACGACGGGCAAACGAGATAAACGTAATAGTCTTCCGTTTCTCCATAACCAAAACCAATGCCATTGGTACAGGCCTGCCCGTTGGTAACAGCGCTGCTGTAAGCATCCCTCACACGCATCCTGAGTTGAACGTTGGGGGTGGAACCATAAGGTATAGTTAAATTACCAGTAACAGTCATAGCCGGACCACCGGATGCAACAAATTCGGATGTTGCGTAAAAGCCATCGTTGTTAAGATCAATCCAGATACCTACACCTTCGTTATAATAGCCTCCACCTACTGCGGCAGACCATGCATAAGTATTACCAATGGTAAGTGTCCAAACGGGGGCAGAAAATGAATTGTAGCCGCTGGAGCCGCAACCGGAGTTACCAATTGCGTTAATACTGTTAAGAGTAAATGCCTGAATACCATCGCCGTAGGAGCAATTGCTGGTTGGAGCCGAGGTAATGGCACACTGTGACTTAATAAGTCCTGAGGAAAGAAATAATGCAGATACTGCAAAGAGTTTAAGAGATTTTTTCATGGTTCTGTATAACAATGTTCTTCAAAAATAAGGTAAAAAATTTAAATAACTCTTTTATTTTAACTGTAATAAGCTTTTAACATTTAGATTGGTCGGATATTGAGCCTCAGAGAATCTGAATTTTTCAAACTGAGCAGCAATACGGTTTTGCCTGAAAAGGATTCTTTAGGGTTTAGCCGCCTTGTTTTCAAAACCTTAATTACTGTACCATTTGTATCTATAAAGTTTATAATATAAGTTTCAGGTATGTTACCTGAATTATACACTTTAAAATCAATTTTAGTCTCGGTTCCGCCGCGGTTGCTTATTTCGTGGGTTTCAAGATGGTGGCGAAACACGGGCTGCTCGCAGTAACTGATACGGTATTGGGGTTGCTTTTGCCATAGCGTATCGCCTTTGCCCCTTGAGAACATAAAGGCGTCCCACACAATTTCTTTGCTCCGTGTTACTTCGAAAATACGGTTCAACTCTCCGGCACAAACCAAAAGGTTACCATTTTTCATTTCGTTGATATTACCGGCCTTCAGGCTTTTTCCTCTGGTAAGTGTATCAAAATCAAGGTTAAACTGCCACAACAGGATGTCGCCGGGCTTTGCAGGCGTCAACCTCATTTCTATAACAGACGAAATACCTCCACGGCCTTCTCTGGTGTTTACTCTGGCGCCGTTGTTATTAAAAATGAGCAGTGTTCCCCTACCCGTTGCGCCGGCATCATGTTGGGCACGAAAAAGATCGTTTGCCATTTTCGCATCACCCGACGGATATTTTTCGCCATAGCTATTCAGTACTTTTCCTGTTTTCATATCAACCTGTACAATGCGGCTCAGATCCCTGAATCCAACATACAGGATTCCGGTTTTTTCATCAATACTAAATGCATTGGCATGAGAGTTAAAGTTAGGGAACCCTTCCCCGTTACGTTTATAATTCAAATCCACATCCTGTATATAATCATTGGAATCCCAGCTCCAGATCAGCTTCCCCTCCTTATTAAATTTCAATACCATTGATACTTCGGTTTTGCGGTACACCGCGCTATCCGTTATTTTCACCATGTCCTCATTTTTCACCACCTCGTCGGGCAATTTTAGCAACAATTTACGGTAAAGCAGGCGACCGCCCAGCACATAATAATTCCCCGTGTTATCTTTTCTGAATTCGTGGTGATAAAAAACCGAATCGCCTTTATAATAAAATGGGAAAGGCGCTTTCCAGATTACCCTGCCATCAAAATCAATCTCGAGGGGCACCCGCTCGGCAATAAATGTGATGTTTCCTTCCTTCGTCATCTTAAAATCGCGCACCTGCTGCGCATTTTCATCCACAATTCCGGTAACTGGCGGCACTGTCCACACGGCTTTGCCCTCCCGGTTAAAGAGACACCTGGAGTTGTCAACAAAAATATAACCTCCTGAATTTCTTCCCGTGAGGTTTTTATTTACGCGCATTTTTACCTCATCAAAATTCACCGATTTGATTGCGGTAATTCTGAAGGCATGAGTCTTTCCATCACTCATTAGTTTTCCATCAGGTGCAAAGGCCTGTATTTTCCAGAAATACTTTTTGGCCCAGCCTAGTTCTCCGGCGATAAATGCGGGCCATGAACAAGACTTCTGACCATTAAGTTTAACCGGTACGTTCAGGAGTGAGTCTTCAAAGATGAATAACTTGTATGAAGATGCCTTTGGGACAATGCTCTCCTCAAAATATACAGAGGTACTGTAAACAACCGCATTTTCGGCTGGCAGAATAAGGGCCTGTGTTTTGGAAAAGAAAAGAATAAGAAGTAAGAGCTGCAGCAGTGGCTTTTTCATGCAGCAAATATACTAATACCCGGCAGCTTCATTTATGCCTGGATTTTTAAGTTCAGAAATACAACCAGAATTACACCAGTAGCCGTAATTGTTTCCTAAAAATAAATATTGACCCGCAGTGAGGCGGAGGTGCCACCAAAGATGCTGCCGTTATCGTTGTCAAGCCCCAGTTTAAAGCTTTGCGGCCCGTCCACCGTTGTTTTCTTAACAGAGGTGGGTGTGCTCTGGCCTCCGGGTATTTTGGCCTCGCCCGCCGACTCCCAGATGGTTTCGGAGCGGCCACTCATTGAAAAGCCAAGCCCCCAGCCAAACTCGCCGCCAATACTAAGCCTGGGAAGCGGGAAGAACTCGCCGCCAACAAAAGCTCTTGCGCCAAGCGAAAAGGTAAGTCCGTTTTTGCGGTCAAGCGCACGCGCTGCACCCTGCACACCCTGTATGGAGGGAGAGGGGTCAACGTTTCCGGCCCGGCCAAATACCGAACTGCTCATGGCATCGCCAAGTGTATCAACAGTTACGGGCGCCGTGGTGCTGAGAGGGTCGAGTTTGTTGCCGTAAGTAAAACGATCGCGGGCACGGCTCACATAAAATCCAACCTCGGCGCCGTAAATGCCCTGCAGCCGGGTGCTGCCACGCCGCTTCTCAATTCCGTAACTCAGCCCCAGAGCCATACTGTTGCGGCTCCACTTGTTTTCTTTAACCGCAACAATAGCGGGATAAGCAATTACCGAGCTGGTTACCGCCGCCCGGTCGGTTACATACGCCTTGCTGGTCCAGTTATTAAGCCCCACACGAAAGCCGAAACGGTAAGCTGTCTGAGCGTCCTTAAAATATTTGGCAGAAATGCTTTGCACGCTGGTGAGGTAATCAAATCCAGGGCTTTTAATAAGTTTTGTGGCATCAATACTTAATCCCCAGTCTTTGGCCTGAGGCAGAATCAGTTCGCCTTTGGCAGTGGTTAGATCCTGAGAAAAAATGTTGAGGTTGCAAAGTATTGCGACCGCCGCTAAAAAAAATTTGGTTTGTACGCTCTTCATGCGTTTATCTGAAACGGAATTCTAACGCAAATTACATGATTTTAGTATCCCGGTGAAAAAGGGATCAGATTTTTTTGCTGCCCTCCTTGTTTGGGAGGGGGGGAATAAATTTGAAATTGCCGAGAAAAAAAAAAAAAAAACTGGAAGGGCCCGTTTTTTTCAGCCAGAT
>CALMNJ010000620.1 GCA_937868675.1 uncultured Bacteroidota bacterium
TAAATCCATTGATATACTGATGGTGACTCCCGACCTGGACCTGCACATTTTTATTTATTCACAAAAAAATCTGCTTCGCTTCCTTGAGGACGAAATGGAAACGCTGAGCCCCGCTCTTATCAGTAATATTGAAGCGCCTCCACAATTAACCGAAAAGCTTGACTTTGTTCTGTTTGAGTCGTTTTCCGAAAAAATGGCAAGAGCCCTCAGCGCCTGCGACTTTGGAAGAGCCGAATTGTTGTTCAACTATGCGCCCAATCTGAACGATCAAAGGAGAGACCTTTTTTATGATGTAATTGGCAAAAAATTACTCTATTACATCGAATACGTTCAAGTCACTGCCGAATCGCGGCGTCACGAAGTCCCTGAAGCGCTTGCTTTTTTGGCAACAGAAGATTTTGCCCGCTTTCTCAATATCCTCCCCAATGATTTTGAATACGATGTTTACGACCTCGTTTCAACGGTAGTGAACATGGTTGTGGGTTACTCGCGCATAGAGGGTTGCGACCGGCACTTTGTTTACGAGGTTAGTCTAATCCTTACGCGCATCTGGTGCGATCAAAAGCTGATGGACCTAATCCGTAACAACCACCGCTATTTCAGCACGTTTAAAGCTATCGAGCCGCCGGTTATTAGCAGCAGCGAAAATAACGATGAACGTGGAAAAGAAGAAGACGTTGAAGGTGTGGTGCCGCAATTAAGTTCGCAATCAAAAGGCAAATCTCAAAACGTCATTATTGTTGTATTCATTTTTTTGGTTATTACAGGTTGGCTGGTAACATTTAGCTATGAACGCCCCTCGGCTGACGTCAACAATGAAAAAGGTAACGACATCGTATATCCCCGTTCAGAAACACACCTTCCCGAACAAGCGGCGCGATTTTTTGAATTTTACCAATACCGTAAACGGGTTCTCGATTTCGGCTCGGATGCCCCGGTAAACAAGGAAGATATTTATGAAATAACGCCGGATGACACCATGAATGGCCATTCGCCCATGCGTCATATTTTTAAAATACAGGACTATGTGCCCTCCGATTCAATAGAGATTGAAGTAATTGTGGTTAACCACACCGGACGCCACCTCATCGTTTTTGCATTTGATTCATTTACTGTCCGTTCGTTTTTCTTTAAAGACGGAAGTGCCGACACTCTGCGTTTCCAAAAGGGACAAAAACTTTGCTTGTATTTTGGCAACAAACTCATGGAAAGTCATGAAGTAAGTGATAATACGGACTTTTCGGAAAGAGTGATGAACGAGGTTTACTTTGCCGACATTAAAAACGATGCGCTTAACATTCTTAAAAAAGATTACACTCTTATTCTTGCCCAAAACAAACAAGACAAAAAGGCGAAGTTAGCCAGACTTGAGTTCACTAAACTCTTTTTCGAAAAAGATGAAATACCCACCATTGACTTCCTTCTGCATCCGGTACCTTCCGAAAACCAGCAAGCACAGTAAACAATAATTAAGAACCGGTGCCCCTTAAGTCGTTTACAGATTGGAATATTTTTTAACTTGTTGTCATAATAATACAAAAATCAGGTAACCTGTATCGTTCACCCCTGCATATTTTTGATGGTTCGCCCGAGAACTTTGGCCGGCTAAACAGTCGCGACGAGCTGTTGCGCCTGCGCCGAAAATTGCTTGCCGGGTTTAATCTGGAAGGTAAAATCACCATGCAGTTCGGAGGCTACGAGTATAGCCGCGATGATATTATTAAAACCTTTGACGAGCTTATTGAAACCAGCGAGCTCGACATGCATTTGTACATTTACTCCAACCCTGCCCTGCTCGAATTTTTAGAAAACGAACAAAGCCAGGTTCCAGACAACCTGTTTAATAACGCCGGCCCGGAGCAGGAATTTAGTGCGCTGAATGGTCATGTGGCCGAAGCATTTCGGGAACGAATTAAGAAAACCATTTCGAAACGCGATTTTTTAGCGGCAATGAATTTGTATAGTCATTTGCCACTCTGGAAATATTTTGACCCGACTGTGGTTAACGAAACCATTCACCATCAGCTACGCGTGCTCACCGAAGAAATGGAAGAGTTATCAGAAAACGAAGCCGAAAAGGCCCCTGAAAAATTCAGCTTCCTTTACAAGCTCGACTTAGCCAACTTTCTGAACCGCCTCTCGCGCGATTTGGAAGGCGCCATTGATTCGCTGGTATCAAGCATCATTAACCTGCTTGTGCGCTATTCGCGGCAATCGGATATTAACCGCAACTACCTGTACAAATCAAGCGTCATGCTCACCAACGTAAAATGCCGCCAGGACCTTATGGACCTTATCCGACGGAATCATCGCGTCTTTTCAGTCAGGTGGGTTACAGGTTCCGGCAGCAAAGGTTCCGACGCCTCATCATCCGGATCATCGTCGTGGGTATTTTACGTTACAGTTTCTATTATCATTGCAGTAATCAGAATTGCCGGCACATGCGATAACCATTCCTCCAGTCGGTATAGGTACAATACCCCCACCCGCTTCAGTTACTCCGAACCGTCCAACCCTCACAGCGATATTTCCAGCTTGAAATTTTATCGCTCCTGGCAAAACTCTGTACACACATTTTCTTTAACAAACACGCACAGCATCGTGCCCATTTCCGAAATTTTAAGTGGTCAATCCCCATTTAAAACCTGCTTTAAAACAAATCCATTGTATCTCGCTGAATCTGACAGTCTGCAAAAAGTGCTTATTGAAAACAACAGCGGCTACGATCTCATTGTATTTACCTTCAACAACACACGGGTATGGAGTAACTATTTTTTTAATACCGTGCCCGATACTCTTTATTTTTATCCCGGTTACAGGCTTTGCTTTTATTTCGGCGAAAAACTGGCAGCACCCACCGGCGGTAATAGTCTTGGTAACATAGACATTAACAGTATTTTCGGGCCGGTATATTCCGAAAATTATTTTGAAAAGAGCAGCAAAGAATGTTTAGATATACTCAAGAAAGATTACACGCTCGAAAAAGAAAACTGGTTCATTCCCCAAAAAAAAGCGCGAAGCAAAAAGAAAAACAACATTCCGGTGATTGAATTTACGCCTCAGTTTTTTAAAGCCGACAGCATCATTAAAAAACAGATAAAGCTGCGCCCGCTACAACCCGATAGCATTAAACAAGTTGAAGATATGCTCGATAAATCAGTTGAAGTCCGTTCCAAAGACTAAACCAAGGAAACGTTTAAACAGAAAAGGTTTTAGCGCCAGAATAAAGGCCACACCAAATATAGCGCCCCAAAAATGCGCTTCGTGACTTATGCTGTCGCTATAAGCACCAACGCGTTTGCGGCGGCTCAGATACATACTGAGACCAATCAGCAACACGCCCATAATCCAGCCCGGCATGGGAATAAAGAAAAAGTCCACCTGCTGCGTTGGATTAATGATGATGCTGCAAAACACAATGGCCGAAATAGCGCCGCTTGCTCCCAGCGAATAATAATTGGGATTGTTGCGTTGCCTGAAATATTCTGTAACAGAGGCCGCATAAATTCCGCCTGTAAAAAGCAACAGGTAATACACCTCACCCCATTTTGGCCCGAACAAATGCTCGTTTGGAAAATAACCGTACTCCAGTTGCAGGCCAAATCCATATAAGGCAAGGCAGTTAAACACCAGGTGAATCATGTCGCCATGAATAAACGCATGCGTTAAAAACCGGTAATGCTCGCGGTTGTGGTATATCGAGTACGGATGAAACATGTACTTATACATCTTCTGCTCATTATTAAAACAGCCGATGGAAAAAATAACGATGATGGCAAGCAGTGCGTATGTAATCATAATATATTAAATTCAGTGTTCGTGTTTAACCCCCATAAAGCGGTTTATGGCAAAATGACCCAGATAAATCAGAGGAATAAGCGCAAGCGCCACAAGCAGCTTAAACGCATATCCCATGGCGGCATTGTGCACAAAATCATCAAATGTCCATTTGCCGGGTACTACAAAACCAATGTACTGAACCACAAAGGTGTCAATGAGCTGGCTCACCACCGTGCTGCCTGTGGCCCGCAGCCATATCAGTTTTCCCCCGGTGCGGTTGCGGAACATCCAGAAAATATATACATCCACAAGCTGCGAGGCCAGAAAAGCAATTGCACTACCCACCATAATAAACTGCGACTGCCCGAATACGGTTTTAAAATCGCTGTCCTTTACCGGACTAAATTCCACCGCCGGAATTTTTATACCTATGGTTATCAGAATAAAAGCGTATGAAATAAGCCCCACGGTAATATAGCTCAGTCGCCTCACTCCCTGTCTTCCGTAATGCTCATTTATCAGGTCGGTCAAAATAAAAACAACGGGCCACAGTATAATTCCGATACTTTGCGTGAACAAACCGAAAAACTGCACCAGCTTCCCGCCAATCAGCTCGGCCACGATGGCATTGGTTACAAAAAAACCGGCCAGTATAATAAAAACGAGGTCTTTGCGCTTATTAAAGTCCATTTATTTTTTGATGAGATAAAATGCTCCGATACAAAGCAAAAGGCTCAGCGCCATATTGGCTAAGGCCCAGAGCCATTGCCCCTGCCTGAGCAATAAAACTGTTTCGTATCCAAACGTCGAAAACGTGCTGAGCCCTCCGCAAAAACCGCTCAGCAATAACGGTCTCGAAAAAAAACCGTCACTTTCGCCCTCATTCATGTTTTTAAGCACAACGGCAAACACCAAACAGGCCAGTACATTTGAAATAAGCGTGGCTACCGGAAGGCTGAACGCACTGCG
>CALMNJ010000621.1 GCA_937868675.1 uncultured Bacteroidota bacterium
AAGGCTGCCAATCCACAACGCGCCTCCGATAACATCGAACAGAAGGTACTTTTTTTTTTTTTTTTCCCCAACCCCGGCGGCAAACGGAGCGAAGGTTCTGATAAACGGAACAAAGCGGGCCATGATAATGGCCTTGGTGCCGTGTTTTTCAAAAAACTGGTGTGTACGGTCAAGGTATTCTTTTTTTACCAGAGGTTTGTTTTTAAATTTAAGGTTAAACACCCGAAGCCCAATTTTACGCCCGATCCAGTAATTACTGTTGTCGCCAAGAACGGCCGCAATAAACAAAAGGAGAAAGAGCAGGCTCATTTGTAAATGCCCGGTGCGTGCAAAAAGCCCGGCAGTAAAAAGCAGGGAGTCGCCGGGAAGAAAAGGCATGGCCACAAGCCCGGTTTCAATAAATATTACGAGAAAAAGTACAACGTAAATGGCAGTGCCGTAGTTTGCAAACAGCCAGTCAAAATCCAGGTGAAGGATATGTTTAAACAACTCAACCATATTACAATCCAAATTCGTTTATATAAGCAAGTATTCCGCCCTGAAGGTTATAAAGGTTATCAAAACCATGTTGCTGCTCAAGGGCGTTGATTACAGTTGCGCTGCGTGCACCGGAGCGGCAATGAATAACAACCTGTTTGTCGCGGGCTATTTCGCTCACGCGATCCATGATGTCACCCATCGGTATGAGTTGTCCCTTGAGGTTAGCCTCTTCGTATTCGTGCTCTTCGCGCACATCAATCAGCTGAAAATCAACTTTTGCATCTATCAGCTGTTTCAGACTTTTTGCAGTTATCTGTTTCATTGAAGTGATTTATCGAGTGTTTCGGGTAAAAAGCTGAAAAACGTATCGCCTCTCAGACCCAGTCTTAGTGTTTCGAGTGGAATAACATCGTCTATGGCTATATTGCCAAGGTTTACATTGCTGCCAAACATTTTAAGGAAGTACACCTGCTGACTTTTCTGAGGTGTTTCCCATATAATATTTTCAAGCTTTATTTTGTTCACGATGCGGTTGATGAGCATACTGTGGGCGCTGCCATTTTTGTGGAAAATGCCTACGGTTCCGCTTTCGCGGGCCTCGGCAATTACTTTGCCGGCGCCTGCCTCCAGTTCGTTGTGCATCATTTTAATCCAGCGGGCAGGGTGTATGATCACGCCTTCCTCTTTACTGCCAACCTCGCTGAGCACCGTAAATTTTTTTGACAACTTACTGATGTACTCGCATTTTTGATCGTGAGCAAGTTCAATGCTTCCGTCACTCACCTCTGCGCAATCGAGTCCAAGCTCTGTTATGAATTTTAGGTAATCGTTAAACTGATTGCGTATTACAAACGCCTCGAAAAGTGTGCCGCCCACATAAACTTTCATGCCGGCATTGCGGTACAGGGCCACTTTTTCTTTGAGATTGTTTGAGATAACCGAAGTGCCAAAACCCAGCTTGATGAAATCAACAAATTGAGCGGAGGTATTCACAAAGTCCTCAGCCTGTCTCAGACTGATGCCTTTGTCCATTACCATAGTTACGCCATTGGCACGCGGTTTTTCTGTGCGATCGGGCAACCCGTTGAGGAAAGTATTATAGCGTTTGCTCATCCTTATTTGCGATATGCAGAGATCAAATTTAAAATTTCTGCGTCATTTTTCAATAGCGGAGCGTATTCAAATATTTCGTTGTGCTTTTCGTAATCCATTGAAAGCGCTTTTTCGATGAGGTGAAGCGACTCTTTACGCTGGTTATCCAACATCACCAGGATGGCCGCCCGGTAATACAGTTCGGCCACATCGGGGAATTTTTTTATCCCCTCAAACAGGGTTCCAATGGCATCGCTCAGATCATTGTTGTGATGCAACAGGCGTGAGTAGTCGAGCCACACATCGTAGTCGGAATAGTCCAGTTCGATAACCCGTTGATAGGCCTGAGAGGCTTCTTCAATAAATCCAAGTTTTTCCTGTACTTCGGCAAATACATACCAGTATTCGGGCTCGTTTGGGTTTATTTCAATGGCTTTTTTCACGTAATGAATACCTTCGGTAAGGCGGTTGAGCGCATCCAGCACCACACCTATACCCAGCCATGCGTCGGCGTTTGCCGGGTCAAGCTTCACACATTTGTTGTAGTTTACCAGTGCTTCTTCAAACCGGTTGAGGTTTTCGTAGCATTCGCCGATGTAATAATAAGTGGCCGGCTCATGCTCTTCGTATTTGAATGTTTCGCGGTACACTTCTATGGCTTCCTCAAAACGGTTGAGTTGTGCCAATGAGTTGGCTTTATTGAAATAGGCTGAGCTAAATTGCTCGTTGATAGCTAAAGCGTAGTCGTATGCCTCGATTGATTTTTCGAAAAGCCCCAGTCGGCTGTATGCGATGCCGAGGTTAAACCAGGCAAAATAGCTGTATGGGTGCGAATCAATGTACTGCTCAAAAAAAGGAATTGCCTCGCTGGAACGGCCGGTAAGATCAAAGCATAACGAAAGCTCGTTGAGTGCCATTTCGTTACGAGGATTTATTTTAACTGCTTTTTTGAGGTAATACAGTGCATCGTTTGGTTTGTCTTCGTTCAAAAACTCAATTCCGAGGGCAATATAGACCTCGTCTTTTCGATCGGCGAGAGGCAGAGCACTTTTAAAATTTTCGATGGCCTGTTCTCCAAGCCCCATCTGACTGTAGATATAACCCCGGGCCATATATAATTCGAAGTTGTTGCGTTCGATCTGCTCCACTTCGTTTAAAACGTTAAGTGCCTCGTGTGTGTAGTGCTGGCTCGAAAGGTATTGTGCGTAGCGTATTTTAATGATGCTGGAAAAGGGGTAACGTTCCAAACCAAAATCAATGGCTTTTTTGGCCATGTCGTAGTTTACCCATTGGAGGTAATAATCAATAACATCGGCTATATCGTCGGCATCAAAGAAATGGGCCTGTCCACCGGCCGTCATTTCCTCAAAGCGTTTTAGGATCTCTTCAAATTCTTTGTCGCCTAGCCCCTCTGCATCGTCGTCAAACTCACTCATACAAATAAAACTATTTCCTAAAGTTAGTGCATTATTTTCAGGAAAAAGGTCTTGTTTTTCTTAAAAAAGTTATACCAAAAAAAGGGGCTGAGAAACAGTTATTTAGAGAGAATTATTTTTTCTCTTTTTATCACCTTATCGTCAACAATCAGTGAATAAATATAGAGGCCGTTGTTGTAGTCTTTTGGCAGGTAAATAAAACTAAAGTCGTTTGTTACCCTGAAGGTTTCAATTTCTTTGCCCTGCATGTCCTGCACTTTAACGTAGGCGGTTTTGTAATCTTTAGGCAATTCGTATTTTAATTTTAGCTGGTCGTTGGCGGGGTTGGGGTAAAAAACGGGTTCGCTGTTGTTGTTTTGGTATTCGGGGCGGCCCACAGTGGTGCCGGTGGCGCTGCATTGTATGCAGGGGATTGTGCCAGGGAGGGAATAAACTGTCCATTTTGAAATTGAACCAGGAAATGTGGAAAAGCGCCCCAGTTTCATTTTGGCTCCAGTTCCATTATTAAAAATGCTCACCTGATTAAGAACCGAATTGCCATTTAGATTTCCGGAATCAAAATACGCTGAGTCAAGAAAAAACATCTGAGTACCGTTGTCTTTAAAAACATAAACCTTAGAAGGGGATGAGGAAGCCTGTGTCATAACAACATATTCGAAATCGTTATTGAGGTCAAATAAGTTGTCCGAGAGATTATAAACAAAATAGTTGGCCGGTATTTGAGATGGAATATTGATTGTTGTAAGAAGAGTGTTATTGGTGTTAAAAATTTTGAGTGTTCTTGCCGTGTGATCATCAACAACGTATTTATAGCCAGCACTCGAAAATTTAACAATTGAAAAATAAGTCCCGTTATAGGTTTGGTCAATACTAATTTGCGATCTTAAACTTGTTATCAATAAAAAGCTTAATATAAAGGGAAGCAGGATTTTTTTTTTCATGGCTTGGTTTAATTTAGAATCACTAAATAACAAAAAAGACCAAATTGTTGATTCAAGTTTTTTTCAGTAATAATAGTATATTGAACAGAACACCGCAATTTTAAATAGTTATTATTTTGAAAGCACAATTTTCTCGCGCTTCACCACTTTATCGTCCACAATAAGTGAATAGATGTAGAGGCCGTTGTTGTAGTCTTTTGGCAGGTAAATAAAACTAAAGTCGTTTGTTACCCTGAAGGTTTCAATTTCTTTGCCCTGCATGTCCTGCACTTTAACGTAGGCGGTTTTGTAATCTTTGGGTAATTCGTATTTTAATTTTAGCTGGTCGTTGGCGGGGTTAGGGTAAAAAACGGGTTCGGTTTCGTTTGGCAATTCAGTTTTTGCTGAGGTAGGGCCATTAGCACCACACTGAATGCAGGGAAGCGTTCCGGGCAGGTCGTAGTATTCGTAACCTAAGGTTGTGTACCCGATGGCGAGGCGCATCACCGTTTTACTGCCATCAAAAAATATGGGTTCGTAATTATTAACGGCCTGATTAAAGGTAGTGCTGCTCTGCATTTGCGCCGAATCTCTGAAAAATACCTGTGTGCCATTTTCTTTATAAATGTACACCTTGGGCATGTAATTTATGCCAGTACCCGTACCTCCGGCATAAACATATTCAATCTGGTTATCGTTGTCAAAAAGTGTTTCGGTGATATACGATACGTTACCGTTTGTCATGGTAGTATTAGGCACCGTGATGCTTTTGTAAAGGGAGTGATTGGGGATACAATTTCCACTTCTGAAGATAGTAGTC
>CALMNJ010000622.1 GCA_937868675.1 uncultured Bacteroidota bacterium
TGAATAAGGTTACGCGAAAAAACAGTATCGTAATGCTGATTTATGAACGGCGTGGAAGCGGCCACTGGAATGGATGAATTTTGTTCGATGCTTTGCGTGTCGTTTACCTTGGCTTTTAAAAAATGAACTGTATAGATGGCGGCAATAGAACCTATCATGCCCAGCAAGGCGAATACGATGATGATAATGGGTTTGTTTGGCGACACAGGTTTAAGGCCCGGAACGGCCGGGCTTATTACCCGGTGAAAGGCTATGGTGGCCGACTGTGCAATCTGAGCTTCGATGCGTTTTTCGTTTAAAAAGTTGTATGAGTTTTGCACCAGATCAAATTCGCGGGTAAGGATGTTCATGTTTTTTTCTTCTTCGGGCACGTCCTCAAATTCAGCTTCTGCAGTTTCAATACGCTCCGAAATGTCGTCGTATTTCACCTGCAGATTGTTGCGTGTGTTTTTAATGCTCTCTACCAGATAACTGGTAAGGTCTTTTATTTTCTGATCAATCACTTTTACCTTTTCGTCGCCGCTCGTGTAAACAATCAAGAGGTCTTTTTTATCGGCCTGCAGTTTTTTTATGTTCTTGATGATTTCGGTCGAGAGCAAATCAGTAAAAGCTTCGAAATTGGGCGCCAGCTCCAGGAATTTATCCTTGCCTTTGTCAACATAAGCGCATAGTTCCTCAATGGCATCAAGATTCATTTTAAGATTGGTTTGCTGAATTTTGAGCTGCGATATTTCGCGAAGATCGGTTTCGGTTTCCTGACGAATGTTAATAATGTCGCGCTCGTTTCTGAATTCTTCGATCGAATTTTCGGCATCCGAAAGTTTGTCGCCTGCTTCTTCAATCTGTTTGTCTAAAAAGTTAACGGTGGTTCTGGCAGCCTGATATTTGTTCTCTATGTAATCAACAATATAGGTTTCGGCAAGCTTGTTAATAAAGGCACTGGCCTTTTGCGGTATATTGCTTTTATAATTGAGTCTTATTACGGGCACATCTTTATCCACCGCCAGAATATCCAGATGTTTGTTTATTTTCTCGAGTTGTTTTTCTTCCGATAACAATTCAAATTCGTAAAAATCTTCCACTTTAATGGTGGGACGTGACCGCAAAAGTGTGTCGTTGAGTTGTACAGTTACTTCGGCCTTGTTTAACATAAGCCGTTCACCAATCCGGCCTCGGGTAAGCGAATCGTTTTTAGATGATGAAATTTCAAATTCAATCCGGGATAACATGCGCAATCTGAATTTTTTGTCCTTCAGGTTGTCGGCATTTTTGCCGAATTGCAACATCAGGGGTGAGTCGTGATAAAGCTCCACCGAGCGGATATCACCCACGCGGTAAAGTTCCAATGAAAAATCAAGCCCTTTAAGGGCTTTGAGCAAAAGCTCGTTTGATTTTATCACTTCAATTTCGGCGGCAATTTTGTTGGAGGAGGCAAATACATCAAAGTTTTTAAAGAGATTGCTGTTTGGGATGCCTTCGCTGATATCGGCCAGACGCAGTTTTGCAGTGCTTTCATACAACGGCGTGGTGTAGCTCAGATATTTTTTGGCTGCCACCACACACAGCACCATTACCAGCGCCACAATGGGGAAGCCGCGCAATAAAGGTTTTAATATTCTTAAACTTTCTGACATGATTAAAAGAGTTTAAACAAAATGGCTGCTGCACTCATGGTGGTGGCGAATGGTATGATGACTGAGATGCGTTTGTCGAATGCTTTAAATTTGCGGGAGGGCACCACCACCACATCGCCGGGTTTTAATATAATGTTGGCCGACAGATAATCTTTGTTCTTTGACAGGTTCAGGGTGGTCATGCGAACGTTTGCGCCTTCCTGTCTGAATACTTTTACCTCTTTAAGGTTGGCATAAAACTCCGGACCGCCCGCATGCGCCAATATTTCGAGGAGGCTGTTCTGGTCTTTGTCAATTTTTATCACTCCGGGTGTGCGAACCTCGCCTAACATCGTAATTTCTTTATTCAACACTTTTATATCAACGACCGGATTCAAAATCCATTTTTGAATGATTTTGTGCAAAGTGTCTTTAAGTTGGGGAACTGTTTTACCATACACTGGCATGGTTCCGATTTTTGGTAGTTCAATGTTTCCGTTGGCGTCTACCATAAGCCATTTGCCATACACCTCGTTCGAATTGTAGATGCCATAAACCGAACCTACACTCAGCTCCTCCTGACCCCAAACGCTCACCGCAATTTTATCGTTTTTCCGGATGGTGTACTGGTAGCCGGGCTGATAACGAAAGGAGGTATCAACCTGTTTGTTGTTGTTCTGAGAATCGGATAACAGGTTTTGGGTGCGGCACGAAACCAGCAAAAGTGCAATGGCAATAAGGAGGAGAGGTATTTTCATGGTTTAAAAAATGGACAGCAGTTTTCTTAAAAATCCGGGGTTTGATTGTTTTAGTTCTTCCTGAATTTGTTTAATCCGTTCCAGCACCTCTTTCATGCGGTTGATTTCGGTTCCGTTTTTAATCACGTAATCAAAGGCGCCAAATTTTAGCGAGTCAATCGCGGTTTTCATATCTTCCTGTGCCGAAACAATGACCACAAAAATGTTGGGGTCGTAACGTTTTATTTTTTTCAGCACCTCAAAGCCATTTAAATCTTCCATATTATGGTCAAGAAAAACGACCGCCGGTTTTTTGTGCAGGTTGTTAAGGCATTGTGTGCCGTTTTCAAAAAGCTCAACGTCTTCAAAGCCCAGGTTTTTGAACCCCTGCTGGTATTGATTGAGGCTGAAGAGGTCGTCGTCTACTACAAATAATTTACTGGTATTCATAAATTTTTTATACCAGTGTGGCATTTATTGTGCAAAATTTGTAACTTACTGATAGTTAGTTTGTTTTGAAGATAAGACTCTGATAGGTTTCCAAATTCCGGAACATACCTGCGGGTTTTTGGAAATATTGCACTGTAAAACAGGGCATGCTACAGCCACAACACGTATGGGAGTGGCATCTTAAAACAAGTCAACGCCTGGCCTGGTTACATTAAGTTACAGATAGTGCATTACCCAATGCTCACTGTAAATCGCAAACACAAAGTTTACCGGACATAATATATTATTGAAACCCTTCTAAAAGTTCTAAAAGTCAAAGGAGCCTGTCACATTTAGCGCACTTAATTCGGCAGATGGACAAAATCAGCACGAGGAGTTGATCAGAATATTAATGATATTAAAATTGGATTTTATTACAAAAATGAAGAACAGATCGTTCAAATTGCTTTTCTACAGCCATTCTTCATTCAAAGCCAGTCACTAATCAAAGATGACGTTTTGAATTCGACACAAACAAGCAGACTTCAAACAATGACTATCCAAGTATTAAATGGGATCACGAGAGTGAAAATGAATATCCTCTTTTTGCCGGCAATTTCGAAAAACTATTAATTCAATTGGATCAACCAGACATTGAAAGCAGGACGTAAACCATGAGCCGCCGCCAAGCTCTAACTTCAGTAGCTGTTGCATAACCATCTCATAGAAAATTCGAATGGGTTTTGTTGTGGCTTTTCCCCATTTTGAATCATGAATCAGCGATTTATGTAAGTTTTACCTTGAGAAGTGTAACAGGCCTTACAATTTGTCTGCCGACCTTTGTTTCTCACGAATAAAACAAAAGCAAAATGAACGAAAAAACTAACAATAACCACGAAACCTTTAAGGTTGCGGGCGACTGGGCAGTCCAGTCTAAAGCCCTTAAATCAAAATTCACACACTTAACCGATCTGGACCTTCATCTGGAACCCGGAAAAGACACGGAAATGCTGCGCAGACTTCAACACCGGCTTAATAAGAGCAGGGAGGAGGCTATAGAAATCATCCGTAGTGCAGAAAAGCAAACATCTCAGGGACCGCCTCCGCCAAGTAAGCTCTGAAAAGCATTGTCAATCAGGAAGCCGGATGCAGGTGCATCCGGATTTCTCAAAAACTCTCCAGGTCAGAACCGCGCCCTGCTTTGATTTTACGGTAAACGGTTGGCGACATTCCTGTTATTTTTTTGAACTGGTTCGAGAGATGAGCGACGCTGCTGTAGTGCAGCTTTTGCGAGATCTCT
>CALMNJ010000623.1 GCA_937868675.1 uncultured Bacteroidota bacterium
TATTTTATTTTCAAAGGTTATCTTTATAAATTGTATAAATTATATGTCGTTAAGTATTTATGGTAAAACACCGTCGGGCGAAAGACGCAGGCGGATACAGGCTTCTTCCAATTTTAAGAACGATTCTTTTCAGAATCTGAGCTACACGCCGGCTATGGCCGAGGACGCGTCATTTTTTAAAACCATGCGGGAATTCCTGAACAAACCCAAAAATGTGAAGCCAACGTCAGCGTTCCCTTCCGTAAAGCGTGATATAGTACGAACAAAACATGATGTAACTGAGCTAATTTGGTTTGGCCACTCCTCTTACCTGCTACAACATGCCGGACAAACCATTTTGGTAGATCCCGTTTTTAGCGGCAATGCCGCGCCTGTTTCGTGCATGGTACGCGCTTTTAAGGGGGCAGACGCCTATACCGTGGCCGACATGCCGGCCATAGATATATTACTTATCACGCATGATCACTACGACCACCTGGATTACAAAACAATTCTGGCGCTTAAAAACAAAGTGAAATATGTGGTATGCTCATTGGGTGTTGGCTCGCACCTTGAGCATTGGGGCTATGATGCAAAAAAAATTACGGAGCTCGACTGGTGGGAAGAAACAAAGTTGGGTGAACTTAAGTTTACCGCCACACCTGCACGACATTTTTCGGGACGGGGTATTAAGCGGGGACAAACCTTATGGTCGTCTTTTGTTTTGCAAACGGACGAAAAACGAATCTTTTTAGGAGGTGATTCAGGCTACGACACACATTTTACCGAAATCGGAAAAAAATTCGGGGGTTTTGAACTGGCTATATTAGAGTGCGGACAATACAATAAAGCATGGCCGCATATTCACATGATGCCGGAACAAACCGCACAGGCAGCAATTGACCTTGGTGCCAGACTGCTATTACCCGTTCATTGGGCCAAGTTTTCTTTGGCAATGCACGCCTGGGACGAATCCATTGAACGGGTAACCAAAAAAGCCCGTGAACTGAAACAGCGTTACAGCACGCCCATGATAGGAGAGCGGCTTATTTTAGGAAAACAAATACCAGATAGCGAATGGTGGAAACGATAAGGGGAATAGTTATTATATCCTTACTTCTATTAATTAATACCACCCGGGCGCAGCGCGTTATCATTTATCTTCATGGGCAAATTGTTGAATCGCAGGGGCCGGGGGCTAAGGATACAGTGAATGGTTACGGCGAATACCGCTATTTTGATATTCTGGATTCGCTGAAAGGGAGAGGTTTTACAGTACTTAGCGAGGTGCGCAAGAAAAATACCGACCCAAAAGACTATGCGAAAAAAGTTGTTAAGCAGGTTGATAGTTTGATAAAACAGGGCGTTCCGGATTCAAATATTACGGTGGTTGGTGCCTCTAAAGGAGCCGTGATAGCAATGCTGGTTTCGACGCTCCTCAGCAACAATTCGGTAAAATATGTTTTTATGGGAGGCTGTGGCAGCTATCTGTTTACTACCTATCCTGAAATTAAATTTCACGGCGAAGTGCTGGATGTCTGGGAGGAAAGCGATACTGATCATTCAGGCCCTTGCGATCCGATTGAAATCCGTGCCGCGCCAGGTGAAAAGTATTCTATCGAAATATTGAAAACAGGCCTTCGGCACGGGTTTTTTTACAGGCCTATCAGAGAATGGCTCGACCCCGTGACTGATCATGCAAAGGGTGAGGTGAACCTGGGGACTCAAAAATGATTTTTAAGTGGTTTTTGGTATAATCGAAATGAAGCTTTATTTTCAGTGTGCATTTTAAAGCAGATTAATTATGTTAGGCAGTCCGCTCCATGAACAAAGCATGTTGCGCTATAGTGTGGAGATTTCAGATATTTCCACACTAAAAAGCGAGAAGAGCGCCATCGTTAATTTTTTTGACGATAACAACAAGCGCGTGGCCTCGCATAAGTTCGCGGTCATTTCGAAGGAGCAGATTTATGAGTGGATTGATAAGGGTGAAAACATCAATCTGAATGGTGCGTATGTAAAAGATTTTTCTCTCACAGAATACCGTACCAATAAAGGGCTCGACGATCAGGTTTATATAAAGCTAAACGAACTCAGGGCCCGCAAGGCTTTTTTTGACTGCGAACTTCAAACCGATTTCAGTAACGCCGAATTTACCGGAGGCAAGGTGCTTTTTGAGGCCTGTATTTTTGGCAACGGGTTTGTGAACTTTACCAATGCCAATTTTGGGCATGGGGATGTGAGCTTTAAGAAAGCAAAATTTGGCAGCGGAAGCAGCAGCTTCAGGTCGGCCCGTTTTGGCGAAGGGCATATCAGCTTTAATAATGCCAATTTTGGCCGGGGCGATTTAAATTTTATTGATGCCGACTTTAGCCGGGGCGATGTGGATTTTAAGAATACTTATTTTGGCGACGGAACCGTTGATTTTAAGTTTGCTAAATTTTCGAGCGGGGACATATCGTTTGAGAAAGCCGAATTCGGGAAGGGTAAAAAAGATTTCAAAAACGTGGAGTTTGGTGGTGGTAAAATTGATTTCAGGCGCATTTTCTTCAACGACGGAGACGTTTCGTTTGAAGGAGTTGAGTTTGGCGAAGGTAAAGTTAGTTTCAGGAGTTCGGTGTTTGGTAGCGGCAATATTTCGTTTGCCCAGGCAGATTTTGGAAAGGGTGAAACACAGTTTGATCTTGTAGATTTTGGAGCGGGGAAAATTAATTTTCATGGCTCACGGGCTACGACCTTGTCATTTGATGGCTGTCACCTGAACTCATACATTGACCTGAGGGTAGAGAACTGCCAGTTGATAAACCTTCGTAACACCGTGGTGCGCGATATTCTTGATGTGATGCCCGAAGACAGCACCGTTGCCATTCGCGAAATGAACCTGACCAATATGCGGATTCTAGGTCGTCTTTTTATCAACTGGCGGGCCAACGATGTATTTGATTTAATTTATAATCAAAATAATACAAGTCTTTTTCAAAAAGCAGAGCAGTTCAGGATACTGAAAGAAAACTTCAGAAATAACGGGCAGTATGAGGACGAGGATGCGGCGTATCTTGAATTTCGGCGTTGTGAATCAAAAGCAATTCTAACTGAAGCGATAAGTAAAAATAAAAAGAACGCCATTTACGCTTACCCTGTTTATTACTTCCAGAAGTATGTGTTTGACTACGTGGGTCGCTATGCAACGGCACCAACTCGTGTGCTTAATAACATGGCGCTTACCTTTTTTATTTTCAGTTTCGTATATTATGCCTTCAGCTTCAACCCGGCGCTTTATAATCTGGGACATATTGTGGCCGGCGGCTCAGAAACAACGGCTTTCAACAGTCCGGATTTGGGACATCTGAAAGCCTTCGGCAATTGTTTGTATTATAGCGGCATTACGTTTTTCACAGTGGGATATGGCGACTACTTTGCCCACGGCTGGCTCAAGCCAGTGGCCGTTTTAGAGGGCTTTACCGGCGTGTTTCTTATGAGTTACTTTACCGTAGCCTTTGTAAGAAAAATTCTGCGCTAAAAACCAGTTGCATCAATTGTCTGGAACGTGCTTGTCTGTAAAGCGTTCGGTACTGTTGTTCCAATTCTGAATGAGTGAGTTCCGTTTGTTATTCAGTTCCTGATTAACTTTATTGAAATTATTTGACGCTGCATTGTAATCATTCACCGCCGCATTATACTGATCAAAATCCGTTGGGGTTCGTTTATCAGGCGTTTTTGCGTCGAAGCTTGATTTTATTTTTTCAAAGTTATCCTTAGCCACATAAAACGCCGCGAGGTCAACCATTTTTTTGCTGGCCTCTTCGTTATAAAACTCAAGCATTTCGGTGCAGGCTTTTTTTATGGATTGATCATTTTCATAAGCGGTCAGCGTTTTTAGTTTTTGTATGCCTTCGGCGGATGTTTTAATGAGTGCATTTTTATTTTGTTCAATGCCGTTTACATCGCTCTTGTCCATGGCTGTCAGCAGATAGGCTTCCTGCTTGTAGCTTTTAAAGAACACCAGATAAACGTCGTTGTAATGGTCATACACCTTGTTGGCAATTTCCATGTTGTTCGATAGTTTGGATTAGGATTGTATGAGCTGTATATTGTGCTCGG
>CALMNJ010000624.1 GCA_937868675.1 uncultured Bacteroidota bacterium
TCCTCTTTGCTGTTAGGGTTGAAATAAGCTCTTCATCGCTCAGTATTGTAAAGTCTCTAACTACTTTACAACAGTTCTGGCAGTAGATACCTCCATCCCGTTTTTCCATGGTGTCCCAGTTCTGTATGCAGGGCTTCTTGAGGGATACTTTGAATTGATAACGTGCCATATTATAGAATGTCTTTTAAGAAGAACGCCTTTGCGGGAATTTTCCATAAACCACATTATTTTGTTAGGGTTTGTTTTTGAATGGAGATACCTTTCTTGTTTGCCAGATAGAGTAGCGGAATGAAGTATTTTGGATAAGTGGGGAACTTATATGTCAGAGGTATTATGCGCCGATTTCACTTTTTAATACTAAATTTGCCATTCCTTTTTGGAAACGTGTCCGAGTGGTTTAAGGAGCAAGCCTGGAAAGTTTGTATACGGGAAACCGTATCGAGAGTTCGAATCTCTCCGTTTCCGCAGAAAGTAATAAACGGTTTAAGCATTGCTTGAGCCGTTTTTTTATGTGAGACTTGCTTAAATACCCAAGGTCGTAACGGAACTGTATGTTTCATCGGTCATGGCAGATTTGCAGCTTGCGCATTTAAAGTGGAATTGAAGTCATTTTTGGCACCACATCTGAACTTAGTTTGATTACAAATCAAAAACCGTGTTCTTCTCGAAACAGGATTTTTAATTAACGTTTGCGGTGTTCGCGTTCGCTGTCAAGGCTGCCCGTTTCCCTTCTTTCGGCCTTTGATTTTCCGAAGTTGTAACTTAAACTTAATTTTAGTCTTCGCGTATCATTAGTTTCACTTATTGTCCAGCTTTGATCTCCAAAATTTACACGATTCTTTCCAATAAATGTGTAAAAGAGGTCGTTCACTCCGAATACAACATCTAGTTTATCCTTAAGAAAAGAAAATTTAACTGCCGTGTTCAGCGACCAGCGGGACTGAATAGTAAAGATACCCATGGGAGCAGGACCCAAATACTGAAAATTGAGTTCAAGCTTAGCATGGCGTTGAAGTAACCATTCGTTAGTAATGCTGCCATTGTATCCCAAACCACCGGAGTTATAGGATTGACCATTTACGTTGCCTTTATATGTGTTGTAATATGCAGAAAGGTTGCCGTTTAGTTTCATCTTATTTTTAAACGGAACTTCAAAAAATAAGGTGTAAGCATATGTGTTGCTTTTATTGAGATTGGCAATATAGCCCGTAATTTCACCTGTTGTATCATTTTGCAGGGTATATTCCATGATATAATTTGAAAGACTCGAAAAGGCGAAAGATTGTGATATTTTTTTAGCATAACTATGTGTCAGCTCCATGGTATTGCTGAACTCAGGTTTCAAATTTGAATTTCCTTTTTCAGTTAGAAGGATGTTAACCGGTATAAGTTTGTATGGATTTAAAGCATAAAACTCAGGTCGGTTAATACGCCGGTTATAACTGAATTGTAAATTATGTTTTGATCCAAGCTTTAGATCCATATCGGCTGTTGGAAACAAATTAAAATACGTCCTGTTCAGAGCCAGTGGCCTGAGCTCTCCTTCTCCTTTCAGTGATGTGTTTTCGGCCCGCAGGCCAACATTCATTTCCATGTTTTGAAGCTCGGCACCTAATTGCAAATACGCGGCAGTAATATCTTGCTTAAAAACAAAACCGTTCGTAAAAAGGGTGTCATTTGAATAAGAATAATCTATCGGATTCTGCTGGTCAACGGTGTAGTTCCACGCAAGGCTTTCTCTGCTTGCTTTGGCACCTGTTTCAATGCTCAGCCAGCTTGTTAGATCCTTTTCAAAATCAGCTTTTGCCGAAAGTATGCCGGATAAGTCTTGGATGCTGCTTCTAAAGTTTTTTGGAAACAGAGTTTCGTTATCACCTATCAAAAAACGGTGATTATATTCGCCTTTAATAGTTTCAAAATTGGGACTATAATCCACAGTAAGCTTCAGAATGGTACCTGCTGTATCAAAGGCATGTTCGGCGTTAATATTGTAATTTATATTTGACCAGTAATTTTTTACCAGGAAGGAGTAATTCATCCTTTCGTAACTGGTATTTCCGCCAACAAGCGCATTCCCAGCCATACGGCCGGTTCCCTGGCCCATATCCTCTGTTATTTTCACACCAAAGGTGTTGCGTCGGTTAACATACCAGTCTAATCCAATGTTTAACATACCACCGGCTTCCCCATTTTTCTCAATGTGTTTTGTATTAATACTGCTAATTCCCGTTCCCTGATTTATTTTTCGGTTAAAATTATTTACAGATTGATATATGCCATATTCTGAGGTGAGATCAAGGAACAGTAATATTTTATTTTGCCGGTAATTAAATGATAAGGCTGATTCTCCCCGCGGATAAAAACCTTGTGTGCCGCTACTGCTCAAGGTTCCATTAACACCATTTACTTTTGATCGTTTCATTCGTATATTAATAATACCGGCTGTGCCTGCGGCATCATACCTTACAGGAGGGTTTTTGAGCACCTCTATTTTTTCAACTGTTGATGCGCTGATACTTTTAAGCAGGTTAATGAGTTGTTTGCCGGACAATTGTTGAGCTCTGCCATCAATCATTATTTTTACACCCTCGCGTCCCTGAATTGAAATGGAGTTATTAATTTCATCAACGGAAACGCCGGGTAGTTTGGAAAAAAGGTCGTATGCTGTATTGCCGGCGGCCAATGGGCTATCTTCAACGTTTACAGTGATATTCCCGTTTTTGAATTCAAAGGTGTTTTTAAGAGTTGTCACGGTTATCTCATCCAAATCAAATGGCAATTTATGTAACAATATGTCGGGTAATACTTTGGTCTCTAAACTGTCTAACGTAAAAATTGGACTGTATGATGCGCCAGTATTCATAACAGTAGATTTGAGAAAGTAGCTTCCCTTGCGGATCGAGGGAATGAGGTACTCACCTTCTGGGTTAGTATAAACCCCCTTCTGCAAGCTGCTATCCCCTGAGTTATATAAACCAACAATGGCGTATCCTACAGGTACTTTCAACGAGTCCAGCACCTTTCCTTTTACAGTGCCTTGAGATGAAAGTTTCAACGTGCTGGCCGCTAAAACGATCAGAAATATAAAGCGGTTAAAGCGACTCACTAAATTGCCTTTGGATTTATATATTTACAAGTTAACTAATTGAAAAACAAATGATGTTTATAACGCCGTAAGTTGCAGTAATAGTATGTTAGTATAAGTAAGAGAACCGTTGGAGTGGGGGATATGAAAAGTTTAAGACCTCACTGTATAATCATGTGGCTTCTGAAGGATATAGTAATTGGAATAGGTATTGTTTAAAAACAAAAAAGCCCGTGTAATATTACACGGGCTTATTAAAGATTGGCATCGACTTACTCTCCCGGGCTTTAGACCAAGTACCATCAGCGCAGGCGGGCTTAACTTCTCTGTTCGGAATGGGAAGAGGTGATCCCCGCCGCAATAGACGCCATAAAGGGATAAAACAATATTGAAAAAAGACAACGAGAGCATTTTGGACCCGAAGCAATAATTTAACGGGTTAAATTACGCTTCAGGCCACATTACAAGAAAGCTTACGGACAATTAGTACTACTCGACTTTGACATTGCTGCCTTTACATCTGTAGCCTATCGACGTGGTAGTCTTCCACGATCCTTATAAAGAAAACTTATCTTGAGGTGAGTTTCGCACTTAGATGCTTTCAGCGCTTATCTCATCC
>CALMNJ010000625.1 GCA_937868675.1 uncultured Bacteroidota bacterium
CGCCTTCCTTTTCTTTCTTATCTGGGCCGAATATCTTATGGTTTATACTGCTATCATATGATATGTCTTTTCATTGTGGGATGGTTTATGAATGGTTTTTTTGGGGAAGCAATGAACAACAGTTCTGCGTTGTTTTTTGCACAAATTGTACTTACGCTTAGCCTCAGCATTGCAGTTAGTGCTGTTTCGTACAAGTTTCTTGAGTCTCCTTTTTTAAGACTGAAAGAAAGGTTCGACACCAAAGTGGAATAACACTCAGAAATTTAAATTTGTTATTACAAAAAAGCGGCGGACTTAATACACGGTTTTCTAAAAAAATAAAAGGTGTAGCAAAAACCGGCGCTCAGTTCCGGATAATAAATTGATTAATGATGTTTTTTAGAGATCCGGGGAGCGAAACACTTCCTTGGCTGTTTTTATGGCTACTGCATTGTATTTTTTCTCCATATAGGCAAGCACTTTATCAAGCACTTCTTTGCTTTGCGAATCGAGTGTATTCACCTCTTTTGCAAACACTTCACCCAGGGCCTGCTCACGAATGGCCTTTACCTTTAAGGGCACAGCGCCAAACGCCCGCTCAATTTTACGCTCCTGTTCAAGCACCTTAAACTGTTCGGTTTTTTTGCCAATAATTTCTTCACACAAGCCAATCTCTTCTTTACGCGACTGCAAATTGATTTCAGCCTGCCGACGTAGCGAATTAATATCAATGTAATGTACATGACGGTTTTGTGAAACTGCGGCCTCCACATTGGCAGGAACACCAAGATCAATAATTACTTTTTTTGAGGTTTCGGCCATGTTAAGCGAACGAAATATTGTTTCGCTGATGATTGGCTCCTGACTACCGGTACATACCACCAGCACATCGAATCCCTCTTTAAAGGTTTCAATATCCGATAGCGGAAGCGCTTTACCTCCCAGTTTTTCAGCTAGTTTTTCAGCGTTTGCCTTGGTACGGTTAAAAATGGTAAAGTTGGCAAAACGGTGCTTTTTGAAATAGCCTGCAAGAATACTGTTGGTTTGTCCGCTTCCCACAAACACAATGCGGGCTTCGTCTTTTATGCCCAGTTGGCGTAGCTGCCTGTATGCAAGCGAGGCCACTGAAACAGGGTTTCGGGCAATGGCTGTATTTGTGTAAATTTCTTTGGCGGTTTCAACGGTGTGCCGTATCAGGATGCGTATAAAATCGCCGGTAAGTCCCAGACTGTTGCATTTGTCGTAGGCCTTGCGTACCTGGGTGATGATTTCGCGTTCGCCCACCACCAGCGAATCCAGCGAAGAGGCTACACGAAGCACATGCTCTACCGCTTTTTCACCTTCAAACACCTCGGCAGCTTTTGCCATTATTTCCGCCTCTTCTTCACTCAGGCCGGGGCTAAGCGACAAAACCATGGCTTTTATAAAACCTTCATTTACCCATTGTTCGCACCGGATAAAGAACTCCGAGCGGTTGCAGGTGCTGAGGTAGAGTAACTCACTAAATTGAAAACTGCGTTTAAACGGAGGCAGCGTTTCTTCCATGGCCAAATCATCAAGATGAAGCTTTCCAATGGCTTCAAGTGGCAGGTTGCGATGGGTAAACGCTATAACTTTAAACGGCTGCAAAATAATATACCACAAAGATGGTATAAGTGCCGTTTTTAATTGTCATTAATTTGTCATTCGGGGGGGCCGCCCAATGATAAAAATCAGAGTTAATCGTCCGTTGGTTCGGGGGCTTCGCTGGCTTTGGCTTTTTTGGGCTTTATTTTCTTTGGCCATAGAACATTTACCAGTTCCCCCTGCACGGTTTGCATGGTGGTGCTGATGCCATTGATGATGGCTACGTTGCTGTTGCTGTTATTTTTCCAGTTACGTTTTACCTCTTCATAGGTGCCATTATCAAGCAAAATATACATTTTAACTACCTGACCCATTTTTACTTCGGCGCGGCCATTAAAACATTTGGCTGAAGAACCCTGCCGGTTGGAAATGATCACATCGTCATAAATACCATCGGCAACAGGGTCGGCCCCGCGCTCTTCAAACTTAATAGACCATTTGTTATAGCAGTTAAGCTCAATTGGTTTGTCGGTTTGGGCCGAAAGGCCGAGAGAGAGGATTGAAGCGGCAAGTAAAATTGTTTTTTTCATTTGATTTGATTGTGGCCAAACCTAAGAAAAAAAATACTGCTCAATAGGACGAAATTTACTTAATTTGCACATTATGTTGGTTAAAACCTATGGATACGCTGTACAGGGTATCTCCGCAACCAAAATAACAATTGAAGTAAATGTTGGCACGGGAGTCAATTTTTATCTTGTTGGATTGCCGGATAATGCCGTTAAGGAAAGTCAGCAACGAATTGATACCGCGCTGAAGCAAATCGGGCTTAAAATTCCCGGTAAACAAATTACTGTGAATATGGCGCCGGCCGACATCCGCAAAGAGGGCTCGGCCTATGATCTGAGTATTGCCATTGGCATATTGGCGGCCAATGAACAGGTAAAATTTGATCTGCTTCAGCAGTATGTGATTATGGGGGAGCTGGCACTTGATGGCGAAATTCGTGCTGTAAAAGGTGCGCTGCCAATTGCAGTGAGCGCTAAGCGGGATGGGTTTAAAGGAATCATTCTTCCTCAGGCAAATGCACCCGAAGCGGCAGTGGTTGAGGGCTTACAGGTACTTGCAGCCAGCACACTCAGAGACGTGATCGCGTTTTTTAACGGAGAAGCACAGCTAAAACAGGAAAAAATAAATATTGACGAGGCCTTTCTGATGGGGCAGGCAAATACCGACTTTGATTTTGCCGACGTTAAGGGCCAGGAAAACATAAAACGGGCGCTTGAAATTGCCGCAGCCGGTGGCCACAATGTAATTCTGATAGGGCCACCCGGTGCCGGAAAAACCATGCTCAGCAAACGTTTGCCGGGCATATTGCCACCCCTAACCCTGAATGAGGCCCTTGAAACCACTAAAATACACAGCGTGGCCGGCAAAACCGGCAAAGGTGGCGTAGGTTTGGTAACGCAGCGTCCTTTTCGTGCCCCGCACCACACCATTAGCGACATTGCTCTGGTAGGCGGCGGCAACAATCCGCAGCCGGGCGAAATAAGTCTGGCGCACAACGGGGTGTTATTTCTGGACGAGCTTCCCGAATTTAAGCGAAGTGTACTGGAAGTGATGCGACAACCCATGGAAGACAGGGTGGTGAGTATCAGCCGTGCTAAATTCAGTGTTGAATATCCCGCAAGTTTTATGCTGGTGGCAAGTATGAATCCATGCCCCTGCGGTTATTACAACCATCCCGAAAAGGACTGCGTATGTGCGCCAGGGGTGGTACATAAATATCTGAACAAAATAAGCGGACCACTGCTTGACAGGATAGATCTGCACATTGAGGTTACGCCGGTGCCGTTCTCTGAACTCAGTACACAGAAACAAACGGAGCATAGTTCAGATATCCGCAGCCGGGTGATTACCGCGCGGAACATACAGGGACAGCGTTTTACAGGTGAAAAGAACATGTATTGCAACGCGCAAATGCGTAGTAAGGACATTCGGGATTACTGCCGCCTGAATGACGCAGGGGCTGCACTTTTGAAAAATGCCATGGAAAGACTGGGATTAAGTGCGAGGGCCTATGATCGTATTTTAAAAGTGGCCCGCACCATTGCCGACCTGGATGCCTCGGAGCGTATTGAGACGCAGCATGTGGCTGA
>CALMNJ010000626.1 GCA_937868675.1 uncultured Bacteroidota bacterium
GATGCCCGAAAATTACCGCAAGCATCTGATTCGACAAATTTCGCAACATGCACACAGTGAAGTGGTGGGCATGTTACCCGAAGGCAACTGGATCACCAGGGCTCCAAGCCTGCGTTCTAAACTGGTGTTGCTTGCCAAAGTGCAGGACGAAGGTGGCCACGGACTTTACCTTTACACAGCGGCCGAATCGCTGGGCATAAGCCGCGACGAAATGCTGGATGCCCTGCTTACCGGTAAAGCCAAATACTCTTCCATTTTCAATTACCCTACTTTAACCTGGGCCGATGTGGGCGCCATTGGCTGGCTGGTTGACGGAGCCGCCATCATGAACCAGGTAATGTTGCAGCGCACCTCCTACGGCCCCTACAGCCGGGCCATGATACGCATTTGTAAAGAAGAAAGCTTCCATCAGCGTCAGGGCTATGAAATCATGACACGCCTGGCCTTTGGAACTGCAGCTCAGAAAGAAATGGCGCAGGATGCACTCAACCGCTGGTGGTATCCCACACTGATGATGTTTGGTCCGCCCGACAGCGAAAGCCCAAACAGCGATAACGCCATCAAATGGCGTATCAAACGCGAAACGAACGATCAATTGCGTCAGCGGTTTGTAAATCAAACCGTTGTTCAGGCAGAATATCTTGGGCTTAGCATCCCGGATAAAAACCTGACGTGGAACGAAAGCAAAAAAGGCTACAACTACAGCGATCCCGACTGGGCCGAATTTAAGAATGTGATAAAGGGAAATGGCATTTGCAACAAAGACAGGCTCACAGCGCGAAACAAGGCTCATCACAATGGTGCCTGGGTGCGCGAAGCCGCTGCGGCATACGCAAAAAAAACGGAAACGCAGGCAAATGCAGCGTAATCACACAGCATAACGTTTATTATTTAACATCCAATATTTAAACAATGACCGATACACAAGGCCCTCTATGGGAAGTATTTGTACAAAAAAAATCAGGACAACCATTTGTACACTGCGGCAATTTGCACGCATTTGATAAAGAGATGGCCTTGCAGAATGCGCGCGACCTGTACACCCGGCGCAACGAGGGCGTGGCCATTTGGGTGGTGCCAAGCAGCGCCATAGTGGCCAGCAGCCCCGAAGATCAGGGCTCGTTTTTTGAACCCGCCAACGATAAAATATTCAGGCACCCCACATTTTATCAGATCCCCGACGGCGTGGGGCACATGTAATTCTTTCTTATTTGAGTTAATTCAAAAATGCAAAACCACCTATTTAAATACACACTTCGTTTGGCGGACACCAGCCTTATTCTGGCTCAGCGCCTGAGCGAGTGGACAGGCCACGGTCCGTTTCTTGAAGAAGACCTTGCCCTTACCAATATTACGCTCGATATATTTGGCCGCGCCAAAGCGCTGCTCGAATACGCGGCCAAAACAGAAAACAAAAACAGAAGCGAAGACGACCTGGCGTTTATGCGCAACGAGCGCGAGTTCTTCAACCTGCTTATTACCGAACAGCCAAACGGCGATTATGCAAAAACCATTTTGCGTCAGGCATTTATTGATTGTTTTGATCTTATGTTTTATACCGAACTGGCCAAAAGCAGGGATAATACATTAGCGGGAATTGCTGCCAAATCGGTTAAAGAAATCAGTTATCACAAGCGTCACAGTTTTAGCTGGGTATTGCGCTTTGGCAACGGAACCGAGGAAAGCAAACGCAGGCTGCAGGAAGGCTTTGATGCACTATGGCAATTTACCGGTGAAATGTTTGAAATGAACGACACCGATGAGGTACTAATAAAAGAAGGCATTGCGGTTAATCTTGCACCACTCCGGGCCCGCTGGGACGCCGAAATTCATGAACTACTTCAAAAGGCAGGTATTAAATTCCCCGAAACCGTTTTTATGCAGAAGGGAAGCCGGCAGGGATTACACAGCGAGCACCTCGGCTACATTTTAGCCGAAATGCAGGCGCTGCCACGCATGCACCCCAATGCAACCTGGTAAACACACAATATGGACGCAAATACTCCTCACAGCAACCTTCGTAATCTGCTGCTGTACTTTAAATGCACAAAAAACGGATTCCCGGCGTTTTGATACAGATTATCCTTCATTAAAAGTTGACGATGAGTGTAAAAGCAAAAGCCCTCAAACACCAAAGCCAACGATTCTTAATCTTAGCCGGAAAAAGTTGCACGATGTGCGCACCGTTAAGGAACTTGTAAGCGAAATACCAGAGCAGTGCGAAGTAAAATGCGTACTCATAGTGATTAAGAACCCCGAAAAAAAAGATTTTGCCTTCATGAACATCGGAAACGAAATAGTTTATTACGACCGGCTTTCGGAGGGCACTTTTATACTTGTGGGCAATCTGGTAAGTACCTGTCCGCAACTGCACAAAGCCAATTACCGAATTAATATTGAACCATGAGCCGCTGGCAAAAACTTAAAAAGCTGCATCCCTATTTTATTGACATCTGGCAATACCTCATTATCATTGTCATTATGATCATTGCGGCCATTTTTATTCTGTAAGTAAATCAATGTGGTCTGACTAATTTTTTTGGGGCTTTCCCCGGCCTGCTGTTTTTAATTTTTTTAAATTATGGCAAGCCGATTAGAACTACCCTTGCGCGGCAGCGCCAATTTAATTTCCATCGCAAATCCACAACCAACTTGCCGTCTGTCAAAAAAATCAAAAACCATTCGTCGTTATGAATACATTTATTCCATGAAGGGTTTTTTAATTCTTGCACTTACAATAAGTAGCCTGGCCAATTTTTCGCAATCAACCGGCGAAACGTTCCTGAAAGAAATACATCAGCGTTTTTTCCGCGGGCCCTGTCCCTGCTACACGTTTTCACAAAAAAACACACACTACCGCAACGATTCCATTATTGGTAATTCCGTTTGGCATGAGGCGGTTCAGTTTCCGGATAAGTTCAGGATCAACTTTGGCGGGAAGACCGATAGTAATTTTGTGGTGTTTAAAAACGACAGCGTTTTCCGGTATCGCAAGGGCCGGTTTGTTAAGTCGCGGCGCGACTCCAACACACTGCTGTTATTGCTTGGCGGTATGTTTTACCGCGAATGGAACGATGTAAAAAAACGCGTGAATGATGCAGGATATAACCTCTCAGTTTCATCCGAACAAACATGGCAGGGCAAAGAGGTATTTGTAATTGGCGCCAAAGTGGGTGATGAAACCAGTAACCAGTTCTGGATTGATAAAAAAACAGGCAGGGGGCTGAGTAATATAAAAAAAAACGGACCTGATATTATGGACATGCGCTTTGAGGAGCATCGGGATTGGTGCAAAGGTTATGTTGAAACCAGGGTTTCATTCAGACGCAACGGCAAACTGGAGCAGGTGGAACAATACTACGATATAGCTCCCTGCAATACTTTTCCTGAATAAAACCTGGCACTTGCCGCCTGCCTGCCTTTTTTAACCATTTAAGTAAATACCGCTTTTTCACCTGTCTGGGGGGATGATTATAGCAATCGCGGGAAGCTAATTTTACGGAAGAAATAAGATCAATTGGAAAACATGGGGAGTAAAATAGTGGAGTGGCTAAAAAATTCCAGAAACATAAACGCATTGCTGCGTGAGCGATTGTAGTGGAAAGCCCACAGCCGCGCCTGCCCTCTTGCGCGGCGAGGACTTGAAACGAAAAGCGAGACCCCCGATGCTGCAAAACAAGGCGAGGGTGCGAGCCGTAGTTTTTGTGCTCTCGGGGGACACGCCCAAAAAAACCTCCCCAAAATTTCCGACTGGCCAAAAAAAACATGCAACATGAAAAAACTATCTTCTCACATTCTTTGTCTTTTAATGACTGTTTCTGCTTCGGCCCAAACCCTTAAATCGCTTCCGCCAGGCGGCAACAAAAAGGCCATGGTAGCCGAAATGATCGGCATTACAGATGTGACCATTTGTTACAACAGGCCAGGTGTAAAAGGCCGTGAGGGAAAAATTTTTGGCACCAGTGTTGTGCATAACGGTTTTGAGAACCCTGGTTTTGGCACCAGCAAGGCGGCCCCGTGGCGGGCAGGCGCCAACGAAAACACAACGATTGAGTTTTCAACGCCGGTAAAAATAGAAGGGCGTGATTTGCCAGCCGGCAAGTATGGTTTTTTTATTGCTTACGGCCCGGATGCATGCACCTTGATTTTTTCGAAGAACAGCACATCGTGGGGGCACTTTTTTTACGATGAAAATGAAGACGCTTTGCGGGTAAATGTGAAACCTGTTGCGCTCGACAAACCAGTGGAGTGGCTGAAGTATGAATTTATGAATCAAACCGATAGCTCCGCCACCATTGCTTTGATGTGGGAAAAACGCATGATCCCGTTTAACGTGGAAGTGGATTTATTTAACACCATGCTCAGCGACTACCGGCTTGAACTGCGCAGCAACAAGGGATTTACCTGGGAGGCCCAGGAACAGGCCGCCGCGCTGTGTTTGAAGTATAATAAAAACCTGAACGAAGGATTGACATGGTCTGATGCATCGCTGGGTTTTGAAAAGAATTTTACGACACTTCAAACCAACGCCGCCATTCGCGAAAAATTGGGTCAGGTTGCGCGGGCCGACTCGCTGATGAAAGAGGCCCTCGCTTTTGGAAAAGTATACGAGATTCACTTTTATGCACGCAGGCTTATTGCCGACAAAAGGCCCAAAGAGGCGCTTGAAGTATTTAAGTACAACGCCAAAAAATTCCCCAAACAATATACCACCTATGTGGGCATGGCCCGCGGGCTTTCGGCCAACGGCGATTACAAAAATGCGCTTGTAAATGCCCGCCTTGCTCTGCCGCTGGCGCCCGATGAGCTTAATAAAAAATCGGTTGAGGCAATAATTAAAAAACTGGAAGAAGGAAAAGATGTGAACTGAGTTTACTCAATAAGAACTATTTCACATCCATCAGCTCAATGTCAAAAATCAGAACAGAATTTGCAGGAATGCTGCCCTGCGCCTGATCACCATACCCTAATGCCGATGGGATAAGCAACATGCCTTTACCACCTTTTTTGAAAAGCGGAATACCTTCCTGCCAACCTTTAATAACATTTCCGAGGCCGAATGAAGCCCCGCTGTTTCCCGTTTGGTCAAACACCGTCCCGTTGGTAAGGTAACCTTTGTATTTTACTGTTACGGTTGAGCCACTGTTTGGCTGTGCTCCTGTACCCTGCGTTGATATCACATAATAAAGGCCCGAACCTGTGGCGGTAGCATTAAGATTGTTATCTGAAATATATTGTTTAATAATGCGATCGTCGGAGGTTGCCTGATCCACTTTTTTCTTGCAGGAAAAAAACAGTACATTCAGAATTAAAATGGTGAGCAAGGAACAATACCGAAATAGTTTCATAACGCAAAAGTAAACTTCTTTTGAATTACAACGACAGGAAAGCGGGGAACAGCATCGCAAAAACCCAATTTTGGAGCTAAGAAGCAATTGGATAAGTTTGAGATACAATTCAAAATAAATGCATTTGTAAAAAACAAACAAATCATGACTAAAACATCCTGGCCGCTGGCCTTTAAACCTTTGCTGAAACAGTACAAAGGAAAACCGCACCCGCTCGAATATAAAAACACCTACCAGTTGCTTGTCATGGTTATTCTTTCGGCACAGGACTCCGATAAAAACATTAACCGGATAGCCCCCGGCTTCTTTAAAGAATTTCCAAACATGAAGGCCCTGGCCGCTGCCAGCGAGGCCGCCATCATGGAACAAATACGCAAGGTGCGCAACTTTGCCAATAAAACGCAATGGCTTACAAAACTTGCCAAAACTATTAAAACGGATAAAAATATTCCACTTACCATGGAAGAGCTCACGAAGCTGCCGGGCATTGGCCGAAAATCGGCCAATGTAATTATGCGCGAAAGCGGGGTAAAAGCCCAAGGTGTTATAGTAGACCTGCATGTGGTGCGGGTGGCGCCCCGCATTGGAATTGCGAATGGAACCGATCCAAAAAAAATAGAACAGCAAATTATGGAAGCCCTGCCCGAAAAAGACTGGGGCGAGGCCGGCATGGCCATTTCGTTTCTTGGCCGTGAAATATGCAGGCCCAGCAAACCACAATGCCCTGCATGTGTTATGAATAAGCACTGCGCTTATTTAAGGCGCTGAAGTAACTCCATACGCATAAATGTGAGCCGGCTCGTGACGTTGTAAAAACCGCCCCAAAGCCTTAATTTTAAAGTCTCTTAGAGCAAAACATGCAGCACATTAAAAATTATATCAACGGGCATTTGGTTGAGCCTGTATCAAAAACATATCTTGACAACTATAACCCTGCTACCGGAAAAGTGTATTCATACATTCCCGACAGCGATGAAAAGGATGTTGAGTTGGCGTATGCTGCTGCAAAGGCAGCCTTCCCATCATGGAGTGTAACGCCCAAGGAATTGCGTTCAAAATACCTCCTCAGCATTTCAACGCTCATCGAAAAAAATCTCGACCGGCTTGCGTTGGCCGAAAGTATTGACAATGGCAAGCCGTTAAAGCTCGCCAAAACCGTTGATATCCCAAGGGCCGCAGCCAATTTTCATTTTTACGGCACCGGCATTTTGCATTACGCCGCCCACACGCACGCCATGGAGGAAACAGCCATCAATTACACCCTGCGCCAACCTGTAGGTGTGGCCGGCTGCATTTCGCCCTGGAACTTGCCCTTGTACCTCTTCAGCTGGAAAATAGCTCCGGCGCTTGCCGCAGGTTGCACCGTGGTTGCAAAACCCTCAGAGATAACGCCCATGACGGCCTATCTGCTATCCGAACTTTGCATCGAAGCCGGGTTGCCGGCCGGGGTACTCAATATTGTGCATGGGCTCGGTGTTAAAGTAGGCAACGCCATTGTTTCGCACAAGGACATTCCTCTGATTTCGTTTACAGGCGGAACAGTTACAGGTAAACACATTGCTTCGGTGGCAGCTCCCATGTTCAAAAAACTGTCGCTTGAACTGGGCGGGAAAAACCCCAACATTATTTTTGCCGACTGCGATTACGAAAAAATGCTGGCCACCACCCTGCACTCTTCTTTCTCGAATCAGGGCCAGATATGCCTTTGTGGCTCCCGCATTTTTGTAGAGCGCAGTTTATACGACAAATTCAAAAAGGATTTTGTGGCCAAAACCAAAGCCCTTACAGTGGGCGATCCCAACGACGATAAAACGCGAGTGGGGGCTATCGTATCAAAACAGCACCACCAAAAAATAATGGATTATATCAAGCTGGGGCAGGAGGAAGGTGGTACCATTTTGAGTGGCGGCAAGGCGTTTAATCCGGGAGGCGATTGCGCTGAAGGGTATTTTATTGAGCCAACCATAATAGAAGGGCTTGCCTATAATTGCCGCACCAATCAGGAGGAGATATTCGGACCCGTTGTTACGATTACCCCATTTGATACGGAAGAGGAAGCACTGATGATGGCCAACTCAACGGTTTACGGTTTGGCAAGTGTTGTGTGGACGCAGGATCTTACACGTGCGCACCGGGTGGCGAACCATATACACGCCGGTATTGTGTGGGTGAATTGCTGGCTGTTGCGTGATTTGCGCACTCCGTTCGGGGGCGTAAAGGCAAGCGGAGTAGGCCGGGAGGGAGGTTTTGAGGCCCTTGATTTTTTTACCGAGCCTAAAAACGTGTGTGTGAAACTGGTATGAAGTAAAAAGCCGCATTGCCAGACTATTATGAAATACTTGGAATTTCGCCCAACGCGGGCAACGCAGAAATAAAAGCTGCATTCAGAAAACTGGCGCTGATTTATCACCCGGATATAAATCCGGAAGGCCGTGACCGTTTCAACCTGATCCTGAAAGCATACGAAACGCTGTCTGATCCGGTAAGCCGGTCGGCATACGATCTTAGGCTTAAATACCGCTCTCATTACGAAGAAACTATTACCCGTAAGAGTAACACGAAAACATGGAGTTTTGATGAAAAAGAAATGCGGCGCCGGCGATATTACGACGAACACATACGTCAATACGCCAAAACCGATAAGCCGGAGGATGTGGCAACAGAGAAAAAACCGCGGTACAATGAGTTTAAATATATAGCCTTTGCAATGCCACTGGCAGCTCTGATTTTTTTGTTGGTGATGGCACTTGCCACACCAGGACCTCCTAAAAAATCAGTTGAGTCACGTGCTGATTCGGAAAGGGCAGAAAAAGAGAAGGCTGTGTCTAACGCTGGTAACGAAGAAGCATCGGATCTTAATAATGGCGATACGCCGTATTTATATCACTTTGGAAATGCAAGGTTTGATTCGGATAACACCGCATTTTTCAGTATTAAAAACGCAACAGGAAACGATGTGGTGGTTTGCCTGTTTACTAAAAAGCATTTTGTAAGGAGTTTCTTTTTAAAAAATGATTTTTCAGCCGATGTGCCTCAGCTGCCCCGTGAACCCATGCATATCCGCTATAGCTCGGGTCAATTATTTAAACACGCCGTCATCATGAAAGATACCGGTATTTATGGTGGGTTTACACGTGATATTTGTTTTTATAAAACCACAAAGGCCGAAAATCTTCAACGGCTTACGCTAACTCCGGGCCTTAACGAGGGGTTCAAAAAAATTGATGAAGCCGAATTTTTTAAAAAGAAATAATATGATTAAACGAATAGAACACATTGGGATTGCTGTTAAAGATATGGAAGCCAGCAATGATTTATTTGCAAAACTGTTTGGACGCGCAAACTATAAAGTGGAAAAGGTGGAGAGTGAGGGTGTAAGCACTTCGTTTTTTATGCTGGGTGAGAGTAAGATTGAACTGCTTGAAGCTACCGGGCCCGACAGCGCCATTGCTAAGTTTATTGAAAAAAAGGGGGAAGGCATTCACCATATTGCGTTTGAGGTAGACAACATTGAGCTTGAAATGGAGCGGTTGCGCTCAGAAGGGTTTGAAATGATAAATGCTGCGCCAAAAGACGGTGCCGATAACAAACGTATTTTTTTCCTGCATCCAAAAAGCAGTAATGGCGTGCTGGTGGAACTTTGTCAGGAAAAAAATTTCTGACCGAAAGGGAATATTGATTTAAAAATTTGGAAATTCACAGTTTTATGGCGGATATAAAAATAAACGTACAAAACCCGGATGGCACAATCACTACAATGGAGGCACCTACCGATATGGGGCTCAGCCTGATGGAATTTTTAAAAGGAAACGAATACGATATTCTGGCCACCTGCGGCGGCATGGCCCTTTGTGCAACCTGTCACGTGGAGGTTCTTTCAGGATTCAATGAGTTGCATGCCATCAGCGACGACGAATACGCCATGCTGGATACATTACCCAATATTACCGCCACATCAAGGCTTTCGTGTCAGCTTAAACTTCATGAGAGCATGGATAATATCACGGTAAAAATAATGGGCGATGGGCATTAATATTTTCTGAAGCAGTCTGTCAATCAAAATCATTTTTCCGGTCCCACAAATTGCAGCTAAAGTTTCGGAAATAGCTCAGCAAAAAAAGTACCGAGAAACCGGAATTAAAAATGAGCAGATGAAAAAAAACTCCGCCCCGGTAACCGCACCAATAGGTGGCCTTTTGGTCGAGGGTAATAGCCCAGGTTGGAAGTATCGCAGCAAGGGCAAGAGAATATAAAATGATGGCTGTGGCCAGACTCTCAAAATTTCTTACCGGCCAGTATTTTACTCTTCGCGTCCAGGGAAGCGGAGAGCCCCATAGATGAACAAGGTAAAAATTCTCGTGGTTTGTTTTAACAAAAAGAAGAGCGTTTTTGTCAGATTGTTTTTTTCTGAACTCTTCCGCTGGCGCAAGCACTCTGAAGTCCTTGAGCTCTTTGCCAAATTCGCTGTCCAGCCATTTTATTTTCAGAATGGCCTCGTAAGGGATTTCCGGTTTATAATTGGCACTCTCAAGAAATTTGAGGCGATAATTAACGGACACTTTTTTTATTTCGGTGCTTGTATAAATAGCCAAAGCATCAACATCTTCCTCTTCAATAACATGCATAGTGGCGCTGTAACGGCCAAGATTGAGTAGGATTTTTTTATCACTTAGCAGATCGTTGTTAAGGATTCGCCTGGTTTCGTTCAGGAGGTCTTCCTCAGCAGTCCGTGCTTTCTTCCGTGTTCTTTCCAGTTCTTGTACGATTTGAAGATGTTGAAACATGTATAACAGCGTTGGTCTGGTAAAATTAGGATAAGAGTTTCAACCCGACAACATCCGTATCTGAGCTAGCAGAGAGCGAAGTTTGAGTGATATTTTTTTAACCGGATTTTTGGTGCGCGAAAAAAGCACTTCGGCATACACCCATTTAATAGCATGGGTGTAAAATTTACGACTGTGCGTTCTCCTGAAGTCGTAGTCGCGGTCGGTTGATTCTTCCCAGCTTTTTTCGGGCGCAATACTTGCATTTACTTCATTATATAAGGGTGTGCCATTAATCGGATAAGCAAGAGTTACCGTGTAATGATCGGGTTGTGATAACTGCAGATGCAGGATGGTTTTTCGGATATCTTCTTTTGTTTCGCCCGGATACCCTAGCATAATAAAGGTTCCGGCTTCCATTCCTGCTTTTTTGGCGTTAATAATGTTGTCACGCACCATACGCACATCCACTCTTCGGTCCATAGCGTCAATAATGGTTTGCGACCCGCTTTCGGCACCAATCCAAACCCTGAAACAACCAGTTTCCTTTAACAGCGCTATCACCTCATCGTTCATACGGTCGGCACGTGTAATAATTTCGTAAGGTATCCGCAGATTTTTTTTACGGAGTTCGTCTCTGAATTCGCGCAACCATTTATGACTGATGGTGAATACATCATCAACAAACCAGATCATGTCGGGCTCGTAATTTTTTTTGAGCAATTCCAGCTCCTCAGCAACCAGGGCCGGGTTACGCCGGCGGTACGTTCCTCCGTACACCGCACGGCTGCACCATTTGCAGGTGTATGGGCACCCGCGCATGGTGCTTACCGAATACATACTGTAACCATGCCGTTGCTTCCAGGCGTTGCCATAGAGCGTCAGATTTATTTTATGACGGGCCGGCATGGGTAGTTCATTTAAACTTCGGAACAAGGCCCGTTCTTCATTAAAAAACACGTCTCCGTTTTTTAAGAAGGCGGTTCCTTTAATGTTTTCGGCCAGTTCTTTTTTTTCCAAAAACGTTTTAGCCAGTTCATAAAATGTTTCTTCGCCTTCGCCTACAACGAGCATGACGGCTCCGTGCTTCAGGTAATTGGCGGCATTGTAGCGGATTTCGGGACCGCCCAGTACAATTTTTGTGCGGTCGAGCGCGGTTGATGTTTTAATGAAAGAAATGAGGTTAAGTACCTGTAGTTTGGTCATCAGGTTGGTGTAAACACCCACCAGTCCTGGTTTGTTTTCAATTAAGTGCCTTTTGAGCGAATCAAAATTTGAAAACGTTGTATCAAAGACCGTATTTTCAATGCCTTTTGAATCAAGATAGCCGGCTATATAAAGCAAACCAAGCGGCACATAGGGTTTCATGATGCGCTTTTCTTTTTCGTCCTCTTCAAGAAAGTATGCGTGCGTAAGAAGTATCATGCTTCCGGGGATTGTACGTTGAACTGTGAAAATGCTTTCGAAAATACAAGGGCCCAGATTATGTATTCGGCGGTGTTGGTTATAAAACTTCCGGTGAACTGATAAATAAAAACAAAAATAAAAAGCGCGAGGCGGTAGTAATTTTCAAAAACGCGGGTTCTGAAAAACAGATACCATTGTAAAAATAATCTGAGCACCACGCCAGTAATTCCAAAGATGGCCAGGGTTTCGCCGATGGCGTTCGGAATGTCGTAGCGGGCATAATTACCCCAGTAATTAAAATGCTGATGCACTACATCAGCGATCTTGATTTTTATCTGTCCTAAACCACAGCCAAACCACTCGTTGCTGTATGATGCAATCAGCCAGGCCATTTGGAAGGAGTCGGTGGTACGTCCGCGGGCTGATGTGTCCCTGCCATTTACGATGTCAACCATGCGCATGGTAACGGGATTGTTTGGAAGAAAAAACCATAAGTAAAGCGCTGTGATTATAAGCAGGCCCGATAGCGAGGCAAGAATTATGAGCGTTCGTTTATAGCGCAATGTTTTTTTTCTGAACACAAACAGCATAATAAGTCCTGTGAGAAAGCCGGCACCAATAACTCCAAAAGAAAGGGACATAAAAACAGGAATGAGCACCAGCAAAAGCGTCAGATTTT
>CALMNJ010000627.1 GCA_937868675.1 uncultured Bacteroidota bacterium
ACATCGCTTACCGACCAGATATTTATTAAAGCCCAACTTTTTGCGTGCCTTTTTCCTCTATACTTTTTACACGTTGGGCTTTAATAAATATCTGGTCGGTAAGCGATGTAGGTCGAAGGTTACGCCAGGCTGTGCCGTAATCTTTCATTTTTTTTAAAAAGATATCTTTGCAGAGCGAAATGGCCGCATCGTATTGCCGCGAGGTGTTTTGCATAAACAAATGAGCTCTAAAAATAGCGAAATTACAGTAATGGAATATGCGTGCCACGGCAAAACATTAACATTTATTAAGCCTCTGGTAATGGCCATTGTAAACCTTACCCCCGACAGCTTTTACGATGGAGGTAAGTACGGCAGTACAGCCGATGTGATACGGGATGCGGGTGAAAAACTAAAATCGGGCGCGAAAATTATTGATATTGGTGCGGCATCCTCGCGGCCCGGTGCGCAGGAAATAAGTGAGGCAGAGGAATGGCAGCGGCTTGAAGACGCGCTGAAACAATTACGCAGAACGTTTCCCGAAGTATTTATCAGTGTGGATACCTACCGCTCTTCAATCGCCTTGCGGTGTGCAGAAGAAGGGGCAGACATCATAAATGATATCAGCGGAGGCAAATTCGACAAAAACATGCTGGATACTGTGGCACGCATTAACCTTCCTTATGTTATGATGCACATACAGGGTAATCCAGGCAATATGCAGGAAAATCCACACTACGAAAATGTGGTAATGGAAGTTCGTACTGAATTTGAGCGGAAAGCAGCCTACCTGAACGGCTTCGGATTTTCGAAAATTATTTTGGATCCGGGATTCGGGTTCGGGAAAAACAATTTGCACAATTACAGTTTGCTAAAAAACCTTTCCGTATTCTGTAACCTGGGATATCCCGTACTTGCAGGGGTTTCGCGAAAAAGCATGGTGAATAAAATAATTCACACCAATCCGGTAACGGCGCTGAACGGCACTACCGTATTGAACACCCTGGCACTTTTAAATGGCGCAAACATTTTACGGGTGCACGATGTACCCGAAGCGCAACAGGCCATTGAACTTGTGGAGTACTATAAAAGTGTGTAATTTAGAGTGATGCGTAAAAACCGTATTACTTTTTTGTTAGCGATTCTGCTTGTTTCGGGGTTATTCATTTCTTCAAGCAGGGGTCCGTCCTACTCCTATCAAATTGCCCTCCTTAAATACAATGGGGGTGGCGACTGGTACGCCAATCTTGAGACCTCGCTCCCTAACCTCATTCGTTTCTGCAACGATAATTTGCAAACCAACATTAATCCAGAGCAGGCCATTGTGGATGCCGGAAGCCTGGAGCTATTTAACTATCCTTTTGTTCACATGACGGGCCATGGCAATGTTATTTTTTCGCAGCAGGAAGCCGACAACCTGAGAAGTTATTTGCTCGGAGGTGGCTTTTTACATATCAGCGACAATTACGGACTGGACAAGTTCATTCGCCCACAGCTGAAAAAGATTTTTCCGGAGCTCGATCTGGTTGAGTTGCCGTATGACCATCCGATTTACCATCAAAAATTTAACTTCAGCAGCGGGCTTCCTAAAATACACGAGCACGATAATGGGGCACCAAAAGGTTTCGGACTTATTTATAAGGGGCGACTTATTTGCTTTTATGACTACGAGTGCGATCTTGGAGATGGATGGGAAAGCCCGGAGGTTCATCACGACAGTGAAACTGCACGCAGCAATGCATTGAAAATGGGAGCCAACATCATCAGCTACGCCTTTACAGGAACCACCAAAAAATAGAATCCCCGTTCAGGGGCAAGTCTATTTTTGTTCACTTGTGCTTAGTTATCCAAACTGTTTTACGGATAAACTTTTATCTCCATTTTAAGTTCAATAAATAAATTGTAACTTTTGGCTTGTACACAACGTCAAACAATCAAATTGGAGAGAATGAGGTTTTTTTTACTCACTGTAATCTTATTTTTTATTTCACAGGTAAAAAGCCAGAGCTATGTGATTTCGGGCAAAATAAGTGATGGAAAAGAAAACCTGCCCTTTGCCACGATCCTTGTAAAAGGCACTACATTTGGCACCAACAGTAATGCCGACGGGCGTTATGCGCTTAAACTTGCGCCTGGCGACTACACCCTTGTGTACCAATATGTAGGTTTTACAAAACGGGAATTCAAAGTAAGCCTCACAACGGACAAAACCCTGGATGTAAAACTCGAGGCCGAAGGAGTTTCACTTAAGGAAGTGGAAGTAAAAGCCGGTGAAGATCCATCTTATCCTATTATCAGAGCCGCCATCCGCAAGCGGAAGTATTATCTTAATCAGGTGAACGCTTATAGCTGCAAAGCATATATTAAAGGCTTACAGAAAATTAATAAAATACCAAAAAACTTTGGCAAACTGGTGAAAGTAGGTGGGGGAGACGCGAGCGATACCAATCAGCTCAAAGGAATTGTTTATTTATCAGAAAGCGAAAGTAAATACCATTTCCGAAAACCATCCGATGAAAAGGAAATAATGTACAGCAGTAAAGTTAGCGGCGATAACAAGTCGTTTAGTTTTAATCAGCTCAGTGATATTAAAATGAATTTTTACAACAATCTGGTAGAGATAAGCGACCTCAGCGCCCGTCCGTTCACATCGCCCATTCATGACAATGCTTTTTTGTTTTACAAATTTTATCTGCTTGGCAAAATAAGCACCGATGGTAAAACCATACATAAGATAAAAGTTGTGCCGAAGCGCAAAACAGATCCTTGTTTCAGGGGCATTATTTATATACAGGACAGCACCTGGCGAATTACCAGTGTTGATTTTATGCTGACTAAAGATGTAAAGATTGATTTTGTTGATACCCTGCTGATCAAACAGATCTATGAGCCCGTGATAGGTGACAGTGTATGGATGCCATTCAGCGTTAATTTTAGTTTTGATTTTAAGTTTCTTGGCTTTGCGGGGGCCGGTTATTTTAACGCCAATATCAGGGAATATGATCTCAATCCTGTGTATCCAAAAAAATTCTTTAAAAACGAAGTCTTGAAGGTTGAAGAAGGTGCCAATAAAAAAGATTCGAGTTACTGGGAACAAAACCGTGCAGTGCCTCTAACCCTGGAAGAGCGCAACGACTACCGGCAAAAAGACAGTCTTGCCAAATTAAGAAGCACCGACAGGTATCGCGACTCGGTTGACCGCAAACACAATAAATATAAATTCCAAAACCTGCTGATGGGTTACACTTACAACAACACGAAGAAAAAATTCAGTGTATCGCTTCCGGGTATTGTTACGTATGGGGCCCAATATAATACCGTTGAAGGATTCAATCTTAGCTATAACTTTGGCATAAATAAACAATTTGAAAATTTTCACTCATACAACATTGAGGGTAAGGCTCGTTATGGATTCTCGAACAAGCTTCTGGGCGGCCAGCTTGGATATACTTATCACTTTAAGCCCGAAAAATTCAGACGGGTTGGCATCAAAGTAAAATCCATCGTTGAGCAATACAATGCGCAAAACCCCATTTCACCCCTGGTGAATACCTTTTACACGCTTATTATGAACCAGAACTACATGAAGTTGTTTAAGGAAAGTGGTGTAGAGGCTAATTATTACTCGGAGCTGATAAACGGGCTTTACGTGAATTCTTACGCCCGTTACATGCAGCGCGATCCACTTAAGAACACAACCAACAAGCTTTTATACGACAACAAAGACATTCTGTTTACCAGTAACGACCCACGCAGGCCCGATACCGAGGACTCTATGTTTACCAGCAACCGTGCCTTTACACTTGAGTTTACGTTTTATATCCGTTTTAAACAAAAATATTACACACTGCCCCATCAAAAAATAATTACGGGAAGCAAATACCCACGACTTAACATCAGTTACAAACGTGCCATTCCCATTTTTGGTACCACTGCCGATTACGATCTTGCCAGCGCACAGGTAACCGATGACATTAAGCTGGGGCTTTTCGGAACATTCTCTTACCGGCTGCGCGGCGGCGGATTTATTGATACTAAAAAACTGTACTTTATGGACTTTAAATATTTCCTGGGCAATCAAACTATTTTCAACACCAATGATTACCTGGGAAGTTTCAGGCTGCTACCCTATTATGTATTCAGCGCCGACCGTTGGTTTGCCGAGGCTCACGGCGAGCAACATTTTAAAGGATTTATAACAAACAAGATACCACTTATTAAAAAATACAGCGTGCATGAGGTGGTTGGTTTTCACGCACTCACCAGCAACAAACTCGATTACTATTATGAGATAAATTTTGGAATAGAGAACCTGTTCAAGGCCCTGCGCGTGGACTATGTTTTGGGCTACGCGCAGGATTCGAAACTAAAACACGGATTTACCATTGGATTTAACGCAGATTTTTAAATCATGAAAAAAATAATCTTAGTAACGGTCTCATTCATATTTGTAACTATTGGATGCAAAACATCTACAGTAAACACTCCGTCAAATGGACTAAACGTTACTTTTGAGCCTAAAAGTGAAAGTAAAGTTTCAGGTGAAGGAACATTTACCGAAAAAAATGGGAAAGTAACTTTTACAGCTAATTTCAAAGGATTGAAGCCAGGAATCCATGCCATTCATATTCATGAAAAATCAGATTGTTCTGCCGCTGACGGGAGTTCTGCTGGAGGACATTGGAATCCCACTTTTAAAAAACATGGAAAATTAGGTGAAGGTGAAGCACATAAAGGAGATATTGGAAATTTTTCCACCGAT
>CALMNJ010000628.1 GCA_937868675.1 uncultured Bacteroidota bacterium
CGAAGGCTCTATGCAAAAAGCGTTTCATTATCCGGTAACCATTATTAGTTTAAGGCATTCTTCCTTGTCGTTATCAATCGCCGAAACCAACTCATTTAATGCAGGAAATTTCTTTTCTTCGCGTATCCACCTGAGAAATTCTACTTTTATTTCCGTGCCGTATATTTCCTGATCGAAATCAAATATATTGACTTCGCATTTTACCTTGTTATCCTGATCTGTAGTAGGATTGGTGCCAATGTTCATCATGCCGTAATATTTTTTCCCGGCAACGGTTACCCTTACAAAATACACTCCTTGTCGAGGAATCAGTTTATCTCCAATTGACATGTTGAGGTTGGCAGTAGGATACCCCAATGTACGGCCCATTTGTTTACCCCGAACCACTTTCGAATTAATGGAGTAAGAATATCCGAGCAGTGAAGCGGCTTCCTCCACTCTACCCGCTTCGAGCGCCTTACGGATACGGCTGCTGCTAACAGACAAATCATCAACATCGTGTGCGCTTATTTCTTCCACCACATAATTATACTGTGAGGCATATTTTTTTAAAGTGTGAATGTCGCCCGAACGGTTAAGCCCGAATTTATGATCGTAGCCAATGACCAGCTGTTTTACATGGAGTTGCTTTACCAAAATATCCTTTATATAATTGCCGGCGTCAATGCCTGCAAAACCAGTTGTAAACGGAAAAACAACTGTTACATCCACACCGCAACTTTCGAGTAGTTGCACTTTTTCATCGGTAGTGCTTAAGAGTTTAAGATCGGTTTGATGGGGAAAAAGCACTTTGCGGGGATGGGGATCAAAAGTAAAAACAACCGTTTGAAGGCCGCTTTTTGCCCGCAACTCGCCCAGGCGCTTTAAAATTTTCTGATGTCCCTGATGCACACCGTCGAAAGTACCAATGGTGACAATGGATGGTGCTTCAATGCGGAAATGGGCGGTATTTTGAATGGTGAGCACACTACAAAATTATAAAAAATAGGCTCATCTATTTTTCCTTTACAGGTAAGAAACTCATTTTTTTAAAGTCCACCATATAATTACCAGCGGAATCGCGGTAGGTTATGCGCCACTTTTCTATCCCGGGTTCGCTGGTTTTCTCCTGTTCGGTGTAAATTCCATCAAGACAGCTTTCGGTTTGCAGGTGTTGCTTTGATAAAAGTGTGATCTCGCTGTCAAACTCAAGTATATAATACCCTGCCTCTATGCCTGCGCCACACATACCCATTACAAATCCCCGTGAACCGTGGCTGTAGTTAAGCATCACCTTTAGTTTGTTGTTTTGCCACGTGGCATTAATCACTGAAAAACCACTCCCATCCAAACCAAGACTTTCGGTACTGATTTTTTTATTCAGTGCTTTAATCAGGAAGTATTCTTTCGAGCTTATCACACTCAACTCAGTTGCATATATTTCAAGGGGAAGGGTTTTGGTTTTGCTCTGCCAGGTTACCTTGCCTTTGTTGCCAATAATAAATTTTTCTTCGTAGCCCTTGAGTTCTTTGTAGGTTTCAATCTCGTCCCAGAAACCACAGCTTCCATAATTTTCAAAGTTCAGTATCAAACTATCGCCTTTGCTTTTTGGAGAGAACTTATACAGCACCAGATGGCCGTCATAAATTCCTACCAGGGGTATTTTCTTTTTTACGCTGTTGTAATAATAAAACCCGGTTACTGAATAAATATTAAGATGCTCCATGGACGTTTTAAAGAACCTGAGGTATAAAGTAATTTTGTACTTACCATCAATCGCTCCGGTGTACCACTTTTCATCCTTGTATTCGTGCAGCACTTTTACAATTGTGTCGTTGATTAGGGGCTTATCACCATTTATGTTCGCTACGGCCCGGACCTTAATAGAAATTAATACGCAGATAAAAAGGATTTTATTTACACCTATTTTCAAATCTGATTTTTGAAGATATTTATTACTGACTTATTTGGAATTGATAGGTGAGTAAAAGCCTATTGATTTAGTGTTCGGATCCATTTATCCATTTATCCCTTTATCCGTTTCTTTATTTCACCGAAAAAATGTTTCAGTTTTTCATTCGAATTAAACACGTTTTTTATTTCAGGTTTACTTCCAATGTTGCTTATCCGTTCATCCGTTTCAGGATGTGTGCTCAGGTACTTCATCATGGCCGGCATTTCGGCGCTTTCTTTTTTCAGCAGTTTTAACAGGCGCAACATTCCGTTCGGATCTATTTTATTTTGCACCATTATTTTATATCCCTCATCATCGGCCTCGGTTTCCAGTTCGCGCGAATAGTCGAGTTGCTTAAACTCGTCGGCCTTCGAGAGCACCCATGAACTTATTTCGGACGCATCGCCAAATACCGCGGATATGATAAGGCCAGTGGCTGCCTGCCTCAGAATTGTTTTGAGAGAGTGCCGGTGAACCACATGGCTGGACTCATGACTTAGCAAGGCCACGAGCTCTTCATAACTTTGAAGCTTATTTAACATACCTGAATACACAAACATTCTGCCACCTGGTAATGCAAATGCGTTAAGCTCGTCCGATTTCAAAACCTGAACTTCGAGCGGATAGTTGCTTACGGGCTTGAATTCATTTAAAAACTGATTCAGGTAAAAGTCAAGAGAGTCGTTGGTTTCATACTGCGTTGTGTATTGTTTTGCCAGAGCCTCGCCCATACTTATTTCCATTTGAACCGGTACAAAGCTCACCATTTTTCTTCCCAGCCAGGGCAGCAGCACAAAATAGGCCACCAGCAAAATTGCCACAAGCACGGTAAGCGAAATAAAAAAGGGCGAGTAGCTAACCAGGGGTCTGCGTGCTTGAACAACAACCGGCTCGGGCTGGTTGCGAATGGCATGAATCATTGTAGCAGCCTCACCACCGCATGTAAGCCATTCCGTTTCCGAATTAAAAACCAGTCTCGCATTTTTTCCGTCGTATTCGAAGGCGGGCAATCGGTGTATGTTCCATATCAGCATGCCGGGATTGTTTTCCCCCTTCACATAAATATGAATCCGGTTGCCATCAAGAGCAACTTCGCATTCCTGGCCATTATCATCCGGAGCTTTATAATATCGGGCTGTAAACGTCATATTGTACCTTTGCGTTAATAATAATATTCGGCCCACCAATTGTTGCGTAAATACCGGTCGCCTTTGGGATTCATCCGTGTATAAACCCGCAGCACAATGTCAAAGTGATAGTCGTTTATATTCACTCCTCGCAACTGGCTGTAGCTTTTACCATCAAGTACCCAGCCTGTACTGGCCAGGGGCACCATCTGGGTAGCGCGCAGTCCGAGTATAAGTCCGTTTTTGCGTTTGGAGTAAATAAGGTGAACATCCGTTTCAAGACCCAGACTGAGGCTCAGGTCGCGCCGCCTGAAATTATATTCTATACCCTTTTTGTTAACACTAACGGCGTAGAGCAAGGTGTCGTAAATACTTTCATTAAAATCGCGTATGGGCACCGAAGTATTCACAAAATTAAGCTGCGAAAACTGAAAGTGAAGCCCCGCAAGCGGAAACAGACAGAAGCGATGGCGATCCACAATACAATAGCCGTAACGGTAATTAAATATGTTCAGGAAACTATAGTTTACGCTCACGTCTGCTTTGGTAGCGCTTTGTTGCGAACCATTTGAGATGTAAAAGTCGTTCATGTGGCGTTTGTTTTTCCAGGTGATATCAAGCAGGCTTGTAAAATGGTATCCGTTGCGATTGAGTCGCGGCATACCGGCCGAACTCAGTGCATTGTTAAGGTTGTTGAAGGTTGAATGATATTGTCCGCCAAAAAACGAATAGGCCAGATAACTGCTGGAAGTATCGCTTGCCACGATTTCATACAACTGTTCCAAAGAGTCCGAGCGCTCCTTTATGTTTCTGGCCCTCACCGCAAGCATCATGGAATCGTTGTAAGCTTTGAGGCGGGCCAGTTTGGCGCGCAGGGCTTTTACATTCACTTTTGCGGGATCAAGCTCGCTGAAATCAAACTCAATGCCCCATATGCTGTCGCGGTTCACTACCATGTCTTCATAATCGGTCTTTTCACCTACCTGAGCGCCGGCATGTAGCGCAAACACTAGCATTCCAAGCAAAAAAGAAAACGATCTTATTTTTTGTTTCATCTTATAAAGATAT
>CALMNJ010000629.1 GCA_937868675.1 uncultured Bacteroidota bacterium
ACCTTCAGTGTGCAAAACGTTGTTTGCAATGGAAATTGCAACGGAGCTGTAACAGTAACCCCAATTGGCGGAACGGCCCCAATATCATTTGCCTGGATAAACCCTGCACTCGCCAGCACTGCAAACTCTGTAAACGGTCTTTGCCCTGGAACGTATTTTGTGAAAATGACCGACGCGCAGGGTTGCGCACGGACAGCTTCTGCGGATGTTACTGCTGCCACCAGCTTAAGCGTAACGCCTAATGTTCTACAACCGGGTTGTGGCGTTAGCAATGGTGTAATAAGTCTTGTGGTCAGTGGAGGAACGCTGCCTTATACCTTTAGCTGGAGTCCTGTATCGGCGAGCGGATCGTCTTTGACGGGACTTTCGCCCGGAGTTTACACGGTAGTTGTTACCGATCAAAACGGCGCAGGCTGCTCGTTACCACAAATCATAAATTTGAACAACCTGAATGGTCCCAGCCTCACGTTTACTCAAAACAACATTGCCTGTTTCGGACAGTGCAACGGTTCGGTGCAGGTTACAGCCACCGGAACGGCAGCTACCACATTTACCTGGAGTACCGGCAGCAATGCGGCAGGTAGCGGAACAAGCTGTGCCGGAGTAATAACACTTACCGCCAGTGCTAATGGCTGTGAGAGCATCCGCACATTCACCATCACTCAAAATCCTGAATTGGAGTTTAATTTTGATTTCAAACCTATCAGCTGTCTTAACAACTGCGACGGAAGAATCAGCATTCAGGCGGTGGGTGGCATGCTTGCCTATACTTTTGGAGGGACTACACCACCCAACAGCAGTAATGTATTTTCACTTTGTGCAGGAGTTTATACAATGAGCGTGACCGATGCCAACGGTTGTGTGGCCGACTCAGCCATTAATTTAAAGAGCCCCGCACCGATTACTGCAACGTTAAATGCACTCAACTCGTCCTGTTCTTCTGTTGCCGATGGATCGGCAGGTGTTATAGCTGCAGGCGGTACACCGGGTTACAGCTATTTGTGGCAGGGCCCATCTTCCTTTACATCTACAGGCAAAAATTTAATCAACATATTCTCAGGAACCTACACATTGAGTATTACCGACACTTTGGGTTGTAAAAAGGATTCGGTACTCAGTATTGTAACCACCGTAACTATTGATGCCAACGCAGGCATTGACACGCTGGTATGTCCAGGCAGCAGCGTTGCTATTTCAGGACTTAATTCACTGGGGGTAACAAAATACGAGTGGTATCAACTTCCAAACAGTACCTCAACTGTTGCCAATACAGCAAGTTTCAGTATCGCAAATGCAAGCGACTCTTACACATACATGTTGGTAACCATTTCAAATTCGCCGGGTTGTTTTGACCGCGATACGATTGTGGTGAGCTCCTATTCGGTGCCTTACATTGAAGCCGGTCCTTCTTATACCATTCCATTGTTCTCGACCGTTACCATTGGGGGTAACCCAACTTCAGCCGGTGTGAGCACCGTAACCTGGACACCGGCTTTCGGCTTAACTGATGCGAACCTTGAAAATCCGGTTTGTAATGCAACACTTTCAACCAATTATACGGTTAGTATTTCTTATGGAAAAGGCTGTATTGTGAGTGATACCATGTTCCTAAATAGTTATCCTGAAATAAA
>CALMNJ010000630.1 GCA_937868675.1 uncultured Bacteroidota bacterium
TAACTATGAAAACAAAATTTTATACATGTATCATATTACTTATTGCATTTAGGCTTAATTCACAAAATATTACCATTCGCGATTTGTCAACGAGGGAACCGGTAAGAGATGTGTTCCTTATTGACAGCAAGGGCAATAGGGAGGCAACCAACAACGTAGGGGTGGCAAATATCAGCGCGTTGAACAAAGAGGGAGATATAGTGGTTTACCACACGTCTTATCAAAGTTACACCCTGAGTACTACCGAAAAAACAAATGACTCGGAAGTCGGAATTGTTTCAAAAGTAGCAACACTTGATGAAGTAATTCTTACTGCGAATAAAACCAAAGAAAACAAACTGGATATACCGAATACGATACACACCATCAAACAAAAAGACATAGAGATGGCAAATCAGCCAACAAGTGCCGATTTGTTACAAAACACTGGCGCTGTGTTTGTTCAGAAAAGCCAGCTTGGTGGCGGGAGCCCGGTGTTACGGGGCTTTGAGGCAAATAAAGTACTTATTGTTGTGGATGGGGTTAGGATGAATAATGCCATTTACCGAGGCGGACATTTACAGGATGTGGTAACACTTGATGCCAACATGCTCGAACGAACGGAAATACTGTTTGGCACCGCATCTACCATGTACGGCAGCGATGCACTTGGCGGAGTAATGCACTTTTACACCAAGAATGCAGAGTTCAGCACCAGCGATAAAATGCTTTTGAAGTTAAACACAATGGCCCGTTACGCTACCGTAAATAAGGAAAACACCTATCATATTGATTTTAACCTGGGCTGGAAAAATTTTGCATCAATGACTAATCTGAGCTATTCAAATTTTGGTGACCTTATGAGCGGCACAAATAAACTTACTGGTTCACCTAATAGTTGGGACAGGGTATATTATCAGGAACGATTTGGTAACCGCGACAGCATGGTGTTGAACAAGAATAACAACCTTCAGAAGGGTTCGGCTTACAATCAACTGGATTTTATGCAGAGGTTTAACATCAGGTCGGGAAATTTTATAATTCATGGAATAAACCTGCAGTACAGTCAATCAACCGATATACCACGTTACGACAGATTAACGGAATACGCCGGCAAAACCCTGCGTTTCGCTGAGTGGAACTACGGACCGCAGAAACGCTTGCTGGCGTCTTATTCGTTGAACTTTAATCGTAAAACAGTGGTATCAGATAATGCAAGGTTAATACTTGCGTACCAAAAAATTGATCAGGACAGGATATCAAGGCGCTTTCAGAATAATAACCGCACTACTCAAATGGAAGATGTAGCAGTATTGTCGGCCAATTTGGATGTAAATAAACGAATGAATCCCGGGCAAGAATTGCGATATGGTTTTGAAGTTCAGAGCAACGATGTGAAATCAACGGCAAACACTACACAAATTATTACAGGCTCCGTAAGTCCCGCCGCTACGCGTTATGCGGCCGGTGGTAATAAAATGAATTTGCTGGGGCTGTATTTGTCTCATGCCTGGGAGGTAAATAAAAACTTTGTAATTACAGACGGGCTTCGGTTTAGTGCCAATTCACTCAAGTCTCAGTTTACCGATACTACCTTCTTTAAATTTCCGTTCAAAACAGCTAAACAAAACAACAGCGCAGCAACCTGGAACCTCGGTTTTACATGGAAAGAGGAAGATAACTATAAAGTAAGTTTACTCGCCGGTTCAGGTTTCAGAACGCCAAATGTTGACGACATGAGTAAAGTGTTTGAAAGTGCAGGAGGGATATTAATTATTCCGAACAATAAAATTAAACCAGAATATGCAACCAACTTCGAAATGAACCTGAGTAAAATATTTGACAAGCGTTATAAATTCGACGTGGCCCTTTATTATAATGCAATAGAGAATATTTTGGTGCTTGACAACGATACTTATAATGGCGCTGACAGTGTTGTTTATAATGGTAAAAAGAGCCGGGTACAATCCATGCAAAATAAAAACAAAGGCTATATATATGGCTTCTCGGCGGGTACGCAAATGGACTTTAACCGCAATTTATCCTTCAAGGCACTGGTTAATTATACTTATGGACGTTACACAGATAGCAAGAACGATTCGGTATATGTGTTGGATCATATCCCTCCGGTATTTGGACAGGCAAGCCTTATTTACCGCGAAAAAAATGTTGATGGTGAGTTCTTTGTTAGATTCAACTCCCGTAAAAACCCCTCCGAATACAGCCTGTCAGGTGAAGATAACGCCGTTTATAGCGCCGATCCGTTGAAAGGATATATGCCCGGTTGGTTAACACTCAATATTAGAGCAGGATTCAATGTTACCAAAAATGTTAGAGTTAATACAGCTTTTGAAAATATGACTGACAACCGCTACCGTGTTTTTGCCAGCGGTATTAATGCTCCAGGTAAAAACTTCATTGTAAGCCTGCGATACAAATTATAAACAATAACAACTAAAACAACACCATGAAAACAAAAACTATTACCGGCTTCATTGCTTTGATTGCCATTGCAGCTTCTGTTGCAACACTTGATTCCTGCAAAAAATACGAAGAAGGCCCGGCCTTCAGCCTCCGCACCAAAAAGGCACGCCTTACCGGCGACTGGAAAATAGCTTCCGTTACCAACGATGGAAACGATATTACCAGCTCGTTCAACTCAAATTTTGAATGGGACATTGAGGGAGATGGCGCTTATACCGTAAAGGCGGCTGGTTCAGGAACCAATACAGCAAACTTATCCGGTAAATGGAAGTTTGGAGAGGATAAAGACGATGTGTATTTTACCGATGGAACAACCGGTTCTGAAGTATCCTACCGGATAACGCGTTTAAAAAATACGGAGCTATGGATGAAAAATACAGCATCCAACGGCTCGGTAACCTATTACAAGCTGAAGCAATAATTGAAGCTCGCAAGCTTGAATAATTTGAGTTTAAAATGCAGTTTCATCTGCCTCCTACTTATTAATATCTGCAGGGCGCAGGTTGTTTTCACAGGCACTATAATGCCCCGTGGCGACAGCCTGCTGCCTGCTTATATTTCTTTTCCAGAATTACATAAAACAACCAGCACCAACGCACAGGGAGTGTTTTCATTAATGGCTCTGCCGGAGGGTGTGTTTAATATAGCAGTGGTAAGGCCGGGTTACGAAGCCTACAGTAGCAAGGTAACACTTGGTAAAGAACAGCCTGGATTTTTTCTTGAAATGAAGCAGAATTCTGCACAGTTACAGGAGGTTGTTATATTGGGCGAACAGCAAAGCAATGCCGGTAAAACGGCCAATAATATTGAAACCCTGCCTGTTCAGGTAATGCGCCAGCAGGGAGCCATGAATCTGAGCGATGCACTGGCGAGGCTGCCAGGAATAAGCCAGCTTAGCACGGGAACCGGAATTTCAAAACCTGTGATACGTGGGCTATTTGGTAACCGCATACAAACGGTGTTGCTGGGAATCCGTTTCGATAACCAGCAGTGGCAGGATGAGCATGGCCTTGGTCTTACCGATACCGGGGTTGACCGTGTTGAGGTAATAAAGGGCCCGGCAACCTTGTTTTATGGCAGCGAGGCCATGGGCGGCGTTGTAAATATTATTAACGAAAAACCTGCACCGGTAAACCGGTTGAGGGCTGACGTTACCACCAGGTATTTTTCAAATACCATTGGATACGGAATTGACGCCGGGGTAAAAAAGAGCTATCAGAATTTTTATTTTGCCGTTAGGGCAGGGCAGGAGTCGCATGGCGACTATAGTGACGGCAACAAGCACCGTATTTTGAATTCACGTTTTCAAAGCAACGTGGTTAAGGCCACCCTCGGCTTCAGAAAAGGCCGGTGGACAAGCGATAATAATTATTTGTTTGGGCAAAGTTTTTTTGGTTTCCTGATGGATGCCTACCAGCAGTATGAAAAATCGGATGCCCGCTGGTCGCGCGATTTCAGCCGCCCGCATCACGCCGTGCTGGTTAATATTTTTTCATCACAAAACACATTTGCGTTCAAAGCCTCAAAGCTGAAGCTTAATGTGGGCGCTCATTGGAACAATCGCGATGAACAGGAGGGCTCATCGGGCATCAGTTTAAGTATGTTTTTGCAAACCTATGCCCTCATGGCACAATGGCAAAAGCAACTGGCGCCGGGCCTTGAGCTGGTTATTGGTTCGCAAAACCAGTATCAGGTTAATACCAACAACGGTTCACGAATTATTGTCCCCGATGCCAACCTTGCGGAATCATCCGTTTTTACTTACATCAAACACGAGAAGGAACGTTATGCTATTGAAGGCGGACTGCGTTACGACCTTAAAAACATCGCCACACAGCCAACCGGAATACTCAACAATGGCAACCCTTATACACCTGGATACACCGTGGTGCCGGTTAACAGAATTTACAATGTGGTGAACGGATCGTTTGGCACCAGTTTTTTTGATAGCAGGCATTATATTTTAAAAACAAATATTTCATCGGGCTACAGGGCACCTAATCTGGCCGAACTTTCATCAAATGGTCTTCACGAAGGCAGCGTACGTTACGAGGTGGGTAATGTAAATCTAAAAACCGAACAAAATTTATGCGGCAACGTTTACGCCGAACTTTACAATTCATCAGTCAGTATTTATGCCGATGCTTACCTCAATCATTTCCTCAATTATATTTATTTGCATCGCGACAGCGCTAAGTACATTGGGTTTGCAGTTTATAATTATGTACAGAACAATGCCGACATAAAAGGACTGGAAGGCGGATTAAAGCTGCGACCCTGCTTTTTCAAACCCCTTACCATGAAGGTGTCGTATGCCGGAATTGATGGGCGTACGGGTAAGGGAGAATACCTTCCGTTTATACCGGCTCAAAAAATGAATTACGAGATCAAATGGCAGAAGAGTGTCTGGAGGCAAACACGCAACATGTTTCTGTCTGTAAATTTTGTTCAGGTTCTGGCACAAAACAAGGCCGGTCCGTTTGAAACAACAACGCCGGCCTATCATCTGCTGAACATGAGTGCCGGCGCCGAACAATACATCAAGGGCAACAGTCTTATTTTTTCGGTGGCTGTGAATAACCTCACCAACGAGGTGTATTACGATCACCTGTCGCGGTTTAAGTATTTTGGAATTTACAACATAGGCCGTAACATGGCCCTGCAATTAAAATATCAGTTCGATTAAAAACAATACTATGAAAAAAGTAATTGGTTATTTTCTTCTTGTGATGGCACTCGCCAACATTTCGTCAAACTGCAAAAAAAGCAAAGTAGACCCCCATACGCCGCCCGATGTGGCATTAAAGACTGGCGGAGCTTATGTTTCGGGCGATAAGACCGTTAATAAAAAAGATTCGGTTTTGGTGGGTATTACCGCAACCAAAACCGAGGACGATTTGAAGAGTTACAATGTTACCCCATATTATGATGGGGCTACCACCGGAACATCCTTTTTTGACTATAAAATGAACGACGACGAAAAACAAGGGTATTCAAAAGATTTGTATATCGTTGCCCGGAATCAGGCAGGTACCGAAAAATGGGTGTTTTCAATTGTGGATCGTGATGGTAATATCACCCAAAAAACGATCATCCTTACGGTCAATTAAACCGGGAGGTGTTTTTCCCTTCAGGGTACGCTTGTTTATTGGCTCCGGCACGGAACCTTAAATTTAAGGCTAAAGCTTTCCGGTAAAAGGAAATTGTAAAGCAAGATTGTGGGTTGATTAAAAATCCTTATTTTTAGTTTCATGTCATCACCCAACGGATTACAGGAGGAACTGGAGGCGGGCCTCCGCAACGGCGACCTGAGCCTGCTTACCCGCCGTATGCTGGATGTTACGGTTGATTACCCTGAGTTAAAAGGACTGAGGCAACAGGCATTGTTTCTAAGGAAGCAATACCTCGAGACCGAAGATAACCCGGGCACACAAAACAACAGGCAGGAAATACTCGTCAAAGCGCAGGATTTTGCATCCCATTTAATGACGGTTATGCCGCAATCAACAGAAGCCAGCAACGAGCCTGGAAGCCCGGTTGTGCTGGCTAAAAACATAAGTAAACAGTTTGTAAAAGGTAAAAAGCCTTTTCATTTGTTGCCCCTGGATGCGCGTCTGGAACCCGGACAAATAACCGGTGTGGTTGGCGAAAACGGAAATGGAAAAACGACCCTGCTGCGGATGCTGGCCGGCGACATGGCCTGTTCCACCGGAACCATCAGCTATCCGGCTATGCATGTTGAGAGCGATGACTGGTATCATATAAAACAGAAACTTGCGTTTATCCCACAGCGAATCCCTCGCTGGTATGGCAGCCTGGCCGATAACCTTCATTTTTTTACAACCATTCACGGCATCACCGGCAGAGAAAATGAAGAGCATGTTGATTTTATTCTTTACAGGCTCGGACTTGACCGTTTTCGCGATCTTAAATGGACTGAAATATCAAGCGGTTACCGGCTTCGGTTTGAATTCGCAAAAATGATGTTGCGCCGTCCGCAATTGCTTATTCTGGATGAGCCTCTGGCCAATCTTGACATCAACGCCCAACAATTGTTTTTGCAGGACATTAAGTTTTTTGTTCAGTCCAAAAGCAATCCTATGAGCGTGGTACTCAGCTCTCAGAATTTATATGAAATAGAGCAGGTGGCCAGCCATATTATTTTTATTAAGCAGGGTAAAACCCTGTATAATGGCAGCCGTGCCGAATTTGGAAAAGACCGCGAAGGAAATTCGTTTGAACTGGCGGGCAGTTTTACTCTTGCCGAGCTCAGCCGTTGCCTGCAATCAATGGAAGGGGCAACGGTTGAAGATACCGGAACATCGTTTATAGTAAAAACGACAACCGTTCATAAAATATACGATATAGTGAGTTTACTCGAAAAGGAGTCGTTGGATTTAGGATATATACGCGACA
>CALMNJ010000631.1 GCA_937868675.1 uncultured Bacteroidota bacterium
ATGATATGAAGGACGAAGTGGCCGAATACCGCGAAAAACTGTTTGAAGCAGTTGCTGAGTTCGATGACAAAATCATGGAGAAATTCTTTGAAGCTCCTGAAACCATTACGGAGCGCGAAGTGCTTGATGCCCTGCGTAAAGCTTGCGTAGCCAACAAAATAGTTCCGATGGTTTGTGGAAGTGCCTTCAAAAACAAAGGTGTTCAAACCATGCTCGACCTCGTGATGGAATTAATGCCATCGCCACTTGACAAAGACAATATTAAAGGAACAAATCCTGACACTGAGCAGGAGGTAACCCGTAAGCCCGATGCTTCGGAGCCTTTCACCGCCCTGGCGTTTAAAATTGCGACCGACCCATTCGTGGGCCGTTTGTGCTTTTTCCGCGCTTACGCCGGCCGCCTCGACGCCGGATCTTATGTTCTCAATACCCGTTCCGGCAACAAGGAACGTATTTCCCGTATTTTCCAGATGCACGCCAACAAACAAAACCCGGTTGAGTTTATTGAGGCAGGTGATATTGGCGCCGCTGTAGGTTTTAAAGATATCCGCACTGGCGATACGCTGTGCGATGAAAAAAATCCGATTGTTCTTGAAGCAATGAACTTCCCGGAGCCGGTTATTGGTATAGCCATTGAGCCTAAAACTCAGGGCGACCTCGACCGTCTTGGCGTTGGACTTAATAAGCTTGCCGAGGAAGATCCTACCTTCCGTGTAAATACCGATGAAGATTCAGGCCAAACCATTATTTCCGGTATGGGTGAGCTTCACCTTGAGATTATCGTTGACCGTCTTAAGCGCGAGTTTAAGGTGGAAGTAAATCAGGGTGCACCTCAGGTGGCTTATAAAGAGTCCATCAGGAGTTCAGTGGATCACCGTGAAGTTTATAAGAAACAAACCGGTGGACGTGGTAAATTCGCCGATATCCGCTTTAGTGTTGGTCCAGTTGATGAAGGATTCGATACGTCAAAAACAAACGGTCTTCAGTTCGTTAACGAAATTACCGGCGGTAACATTCCGCGCGAATTTATTCCGGCAGTTGAAAAAGGCTTTAAGGCCTCACTTAATAATGGTGTGCTGGCAGGCTATCCGCTTGTAGGAATGAAAGTTGTTCTCACGGATGGTTCATACCACGCGGTTGACTCGGATGCCCTTTCGTTTGAAATTTGCGCCCGTAATGCATACCGCGAGGCAGTTCCAAAATGTAGTCCTACACTTCTGGAGCCAATCATGAAGATTGAAGTACTTACCCCTGAGCAAAACATGGGCGATGTGGTAGGTGATCTTAACCGCCGCCGTGGTCAGATTGAAGGTATGGACAGTAAAGGCAACGCGCAGGTAATTAAGGCAAAAGTTCCGCTGTCTGAAATGTTCGGATACGTAACACAGTTGCGTACCCTTACCTCGGGCCGCGCTACTTCAACAATGGAGTTTAGTCATTACAGCGAAGCTCCAGCCAACGTAGCAGCCGATGTAATTGCCAAAGCAAAAGGTAAAAAAGCAGAAAAAGTTTAATTAACTAAGATTTAACCAAATACGTTCTTTCAAAATGAGCCAAAGAATAAGAATAAAACTGAAATCTTACGATTTTAATCTGGTTGACAAGTCGGCCGAAAAAATCGTAAAAACCGTGAAGGCTACAGGTGCCGTGGTAAACGGACCAATTCCTTTGCCAACCAACAAGCGCATCTTCACTGTTCTTAAATCACCGCACGTAAACAAAAAGGCACGCGACCAGTACGAATTGTGTTCATACAAGCGCCTGCTTGATATTTACAGCTCCTCGTCAAAAACGGTTGATGCCCTTATGAAACTTGAGCTGCCAAGTGGGGTAGAGGTGGAGATAAAAGTTTAACAGCATTGGTCTTAAACACAAATCAAAACAAAACAAGTAACAAACAATAAATAAAAATGTCAGGATTAATTGGTAAAAAAATCGGAATGACCAGCTTCTTCGATGCCAATGGCAAATACTTGCCATGCACAGTTATTGAGGCGGGTCCTTGCGTGGTTACGCAAGTAAAAAC
>CALMNJ010000632.1 GCA_937868675.1 uncultured Bacteroidota bacterium
TTCAACTGCAGCCTAAGTCAATTGTTAAATAAAGATGCCTCATGGTATTTATTCATAAATTAGCTTCAAACTAAATTATGAAAAAGGCATTTATACTTTTTTTACCCTTGCTTCTGGTTTTTAACGTTAAGGCGCAACAACCTGTACTTCACGCAAACGGTCCGGTAATTATTAATCCCCACAAAAATTTTCCTCCCGCAATTCAAAGTCCGCAACAGCAAACTGCATTTTCGCTTGACACGTTGGACTATTTTTTCAATAAACAGTTTTTTCTGCATCCTACGGCCTCCAATCAAAATCTGGCTTTTCTCACCATCAACTCCCCGTATGCCTCTACTGCCAATGTATCTTATTGTGGTGGCATTTTCAATAGTTATTCTCAGCTTATCGTGAACGGTCTGGAGGCCCTTGTTGCGCTTAAGGCGCCGGCAACCAGTACCAACGTTTCGGTTAAGCTGTATTTATGTAATCTTAACGGAGCCAATCTGCCTGTGATGCCTCCGGTTGATTCGGTACAATGCCCGGTCACCTCAACATCCGGGAGCTGGGTGGGTGCTGATTTCAACAGTCCCATCAGCATGAACGGACGTTTTGCAGTGCTGGCCAAAATAGGATCTACCTCAGTAAGCGACACCATTTCGCTTTTCCTTAACAATGCCTGTGCAGCCAGCTCAACAGCAGTACCTGCTTACATGCGTTACGGCGAGGGACTTGGCCTGCTGCGCTTCAACGGCGTGTTTTATCACACCACAGGTATTTTCGGCACCAATCCTCCGGGCAACGATTACGAGTTTGTTGTTGCGCCACGCGTCGGTTTTTCATTTAACGCGGCGGCCAATGTGCTCACCCCATCGGTGTGCCCGTCAACACCTGCCTCTTTTACCAATGCCACCACTCCAACGCGACTGGTAGATAACGCGCAGTTTAACTTTAACATGTTTGTTCAAAAATGGCAACCCATACTTAATGGCATACAGCCCTCAACCGACTCAGTGTTTAAATGGGTGTTTTCAGGTGCAGCCACCACCACGCTTTATGGCTCAAACCCACAGCCGGTATTTAATACTAGTGGCAATCAAACCACGAAGCTTTATGTAAACTACAGGAAAAGCGCACACAATGCCGCTTTTTTTAACGACGTTAAAGATTCAGCAAATGCATCAATCACGGTTTTAAATGCTCCCGCAGTAACCGTCAGTGTTCCTACACACACCAGTTGTGTGCTTAGCGCCAATGGAAGTACGATTGCCGCTACAGGTTCGCCTGCTGGTGGTACATTCAGTGGTGTGAATTTAACCTCTAACGGTGTTTTTTCCCCCAATACTCCGGGAGTTTTTATTATCACCTACTCTTATACCGATAATCTCACAGGTTGCTTTAAGTCAGTTACAACCAACATAAACGTAAATAGTTGCACAGGGCTTAATGAGGAAGCTGTTAAAGGTAAATTAAGCCTTTATCCAAATCCGGCAGCAACGGCAATTACACTTAAAGGAATAGAAGATGCCGCTTCTGTTTTGGTTTATGATATGACCGGTAAGCTCATCTTTCAGACCAAAACAACAGCAACCGAACAGCTTGAAATTCCCATTTCCGAAATTCCTAATGGGGTTTATCAGCTAAGTGTAAGGGAGCAAAATGGCGACCTCAAAAGCTTAAAATTTGTTAAGCAGGCCGCTTTCTGAGCAACTCAAACGTCTGTTCATTAGCACCCTGGTGCCGGATCAATTAAAAACACTATTTTTACCCTTCTTTTTTTAATGAGCAGGCTTTTAGCACTCTTCATATTGGCAGGACTTATTTCCACTTCGTGCGACGATTATAATAAATTGCTTAAAAGCTCTAATTATGAGCTTAAACTAAAACGTGCCAACGAATATTTTGAAAAAAAGAACTACATAAGGGCTTCGCAGCTTTATGAAGAACTGATTCCCTTTGTGAAGGGAACTGAACGAAGTGAGGGCGTTTATTATAATTACACCTGGAGTGAGTATAATCTTGGAGATTACATACTTAGCCAGTATCACTTTAAGAATTACACCCGCCAGTTTCCGAATGGAAGTCATGTGGAAGAATGTTATTACATGAATGCCTATTGTTATTACCTTAACTCGCCTAATTATAAACTCGATCAAACGAATACCCGAAGCGCTATTAAGGAATTTCAAAGCTTTATTGACCAGTTTCCTGAGAGCCGGCGTATTGATACCAGTAATATACTGATTGATCAGCTACGGGGTAAAATTGAACACAAAGACTACGAAATAATCAGGCAGTATTACCGGCTTGAAGACTGGAAAGCCTGCATCACGGCCGCCAAAAACTACCTTAAGGAGTACCCCTCGAGCCGTTACAACGAAGAGATGTATTACATGATTATTAACTCCTATTACCTCCTGGCGGTAGACAGCATTAGCTCCAAAAAAGAGGAACGGATCAACAGTGCCATTGAAAATTATCAAAAATTTGTGGATTTATACCCGACAAGTTCGTATCTTAGCCGTGCTGAAAGTATATACAAAAGCAGCCAGAAATTAAAAGACAACCTTAGTAAAAATGGATTTTAAGAAAACAAACGCCGAGCAAAGCATCATTACCCGCGATATTCGCAAGTTCGATTCGCCAACCGGCAACATTTACGAAGCCGTTTCAATTATGAGTAAACGTGCCAACCAGATTAGCTCCGAAATTAAGGAAGAGCTTTCTGGCAAATTGCAGGAGTTTACCAGCCATACAGATAATCTGGAAGAAGTATTCGAAAACAGGGAGCAGATAGAAATATCAAAACATTACGAAAAGCTTCCAAAACCAGCACTTATTGCAATTCAGGAGTTTATGGAGGAAAAGGTGTATTACCGTAATCCGGGTACAACCCCATCTAAATAAGCTTTCACGTTAAAACGAAAAGGCAGGCCGAATTGTATTCTGCCTGCCTTTTGCGCTTAAATAGGACAGGTAATGTTACGTAACAAAAAAATAATACTGGGTATTACTGGCGGTATAGCCGCCTATAAATGCGCCGAACTCACCCGCCTTCTTATCAAACAGGGCGCTGAGGTACAGGTATTAATGACCCATGATGCCGAATCCTTTGTTACCCCGCAAACCCTTACTGTACTGAGCAAAAAACCGGTTATACGTGATTTTTTTAATGAGCTTGGCCAGTGGAACAATCATGTTCACTTGGCCGAGTGGGCTGATCTCATTCTGATTGCCCCCCTTACTGCCAATACACTGGCCAAAATGGTAACCGGTGCCTGCGATAATGCGTTGCTTGCCACTTATATGTCGGGCTGGAGCAAAAGTATGGTAGCGCCTGCTATGGACAGGGATATGATAAAGCACCCCGGCGTACTAAAAAATTTGGAACAGCTAACCTCGTATGGCACAATTGTGATACCAGCGTCCAATGGCGAACTTGCCAGTGGTTTGCATGGGGAAGGCCGGATGGCGGAACCCGAAAATATTGTGGATGCAGTTTTGCTGTATTTTCACAATAACCTTCCTCTTGACGGCAAAAAGGCCCTAGTTAACGCGGGGCCGACGCATGAGGCGATTGATCCTGTAAGGTTTATTGGCAACCGGAGCAGCGGTAAAATGGGCCTTGCCATAGCCAGTGCGCTGGCCTCCAGAGGCGCAGAGGTTACCCTCGTAACAGGCCCCATAGCACTTGAAATAAAAAACAAGGCTATTAAAGTAGTTAAAGTACATAGCAGCGACGAAATGTTTCAGGCAATGATGTCGGCTGTAAAGGAACAGGATATTATTGTGTGCGCCGCTGCAGTGGCCGATTATAAGCCAGCCAGTGTGTCTACAAAAAAAATAAAGAAAAAAGGCGATGAAATGGAGATTAAGCTCATAAAAACCCGCGACATTCTGGAAGCCATTGGCGTAAAAAAGCAAAAAAAACAATACCTCGTTGGTTTCGCCCTCGAAACCGATAATCTTATAGAGTACGCCAAAAGTAAACTCGTTAAAAAGAATCTCGATTTGGTTGTAGCTAATCCTGCGTCCGAACCGGGCAGTGGTATGGAATCGGATCATAA
>CALMNJ010000633.1 GCA_937868675.1 uncultured Bacteroidota bacterium
GCCGGCCCCACCGCCAATAAACACAAGTGCAAAATTCATTGAGGCAAGATAAAAATTTAAAATGATTCCAGGCTTGCCAAAAAGCGCTGGCAGTAACCCTTTTTTTGTTGGGCTCCTGCCTTTTCGGTCACCTTAGTAACGGTAAGGAACACAAAAGCGTTTTGCATTCCATAAAGGTCAGATACCATCACTCAATACGCTTGGTTCAGGGTTGACGGTGCACAACAAAAACCACACGCCTGTTTTGCTGATGCTCCTCCTCGGTGCAGGGCCGCAGGGTTCCGCAATCGTTTACCAGATTGCTGGCGCCGCGTCCGCTCACCGAAATAATCTGCGATTCAGAAACGCCGTTGCGGATCAGTAATTTTTTTATGCTTTGCGCACGCATTTCCGAAACAATGCGGTTGTCGCGTTCGCTACCCCTAATGTCGCAATAGCCGATAATTTCCACTTTCAGGCTAGGGTCTTTTTTAAGCGCTTCAATATTCGGGCCCAGTATGTTCGCCGCATCACGCCTTACTTCGGCCCTGTTAAAGTCAAACAACATGGGCCGCGTGTCCAGTCCCAGCAGCTTCGCCTGGTTGTCGTTAAGCGTACCGGTATAATTCGCCAGATCGGCCGCAGCAGCCACCACACTGCTGTTTTCGGCCACCTCCAGCGGTGGTGCCACCACTTTATGTACTTCGTTTACCAGCGTATTGCAACTTACCACCGGGTACAAACAGGTATCGCACAAAGCAATCATTTTTGAGTGAATGGTATAAGCGCCTTCCGCCGGATATTCTTTTTCAAGCGTGTTCTGCACGGCCTCCGCAGGTTCGCCATTTACCTGCCACTGGCTGTACACCACTTTTAAATTGGCCGGCATGTTCAGCACCACCCGGTTTTTAAGATCGTCCGTGTTGTCGTCGGCAACCGCCAGGCTTATCAGGGCATTGGGTAGGGCCGGACACTCGCCCTGTATTTTATCAATGTAAATAATCTTGTAAATATCCATGTCGCCGTAACCGCCATTGCGCGACGATGACATATAACCCACCGACGATGCGCTGTCGGTAATCATAAACAAATCGTTTCCGGGCGAGTTAACCGGTTGGCCCATGTTTTCGGGTTTGGTAAACGTGGTGTCGGCTAGCGTGGTTTTATAAATATCAAAATTGCCGTAGCCCTCATGACCCCGGCTGGCAAAATAAAGCGTGGTGCCATCGTCCGAAACAAAGGGCGCTTCCTCATCAAATGGCGTATTCACAACCGGTCCCACATTTTTGGGTGGCCCCCACTGCCCGTTTGCTTCCTTCACCGATCGGTAAATATCGTTGCCACCATAGCCCCCGTCGGCATCGCTGGTAAAATATAGCGTGTTGCCATCGCGGGTTACAAACGCGTGGTTTTGGTAGTAATCAAAATTGATGGTTTTTAATAAACGCCGTGGCTTAAAGCGCCAGCGGTCTTTTACATTGATTTCAAAAATTTTGTTGTTGCGGTAAGTAAACAGTTTTTTACCATCGGGGCTCAGCGACAGCACCGACTCGTGGTATTTATGAAAGTGCGAGCGCAGAAACAGATCCGGCAGCGTGTAGCGCCTCACGCGGCCAAAGCCCGCGCTGTCAATGTTCGAAATGTACATGCTTTCGTAATACTTGCCATCCAGGTAGTTAAGCTGCTCGTGAACATTATCCTTGCGCTTGGAGGTAAAAATCAATTCGTTTTGCCGCGTCAGCACCGGCACATACTCGGGCATTTCCGAATTGATGGAACGGCCCGCATTTATCAGAAAAATATTCTCGTTGCGTGTGGCGTATTTATGGTCCAGCGCGTAGCGGCAATCTTCCTTCCGTTTCTTCAAATCCTTTCCTAAATCCATTTCGCCATCCAGGTCCACATAGCCATCCAGCTTTTCAAAAAAAGAAATGGCCTTTTCAAACTCACCGTTGTGCTGGTAACATTTGCCCAGGGCATAAACCAGATCGCTCAGTGTATCGCGCACCGAAAGGCTCATCGCTTTTTCAAGATAAGGCTGCGCCTCGTTGTAATTATCCATCAGCTCGCACAGCATAAGCCCAATGCCCAGGTTGGCATCGTAGCTGTCGGGGCTTTTACCCAGGGCTTTCAGGTAATAATTCCGTGCGTCCTTCAGCCGGCCCTTCTCTATGCTCTTTTCGGCTTTCTTTAAATATTTGGTTTCGGGTTTAAACGCTGCGAGCCCACCGGCAAATAAAACCAAAAGGGCAATGTAAATAACGTTTTTCATAGGGTTGTTATTTGTTTTTAATAGCATTATTCATCTATTCTATTTT
>CALMNJ010000634.1 GCA_937868675.1 uncultured Bacteroidota bacterium
AATGCCGGCACGGTTTGGCGCACTCATTTCGAGTACAATTTCTTCACAGTCCAGATTACCGACCATCTCAACCAAAAAGCGTGAATTAAATCCGATTTCCATATCTTCTCCAACATAGGTACACGTGAGGAGTTCGTGTCCTTCGTTTGCAAAGTCAAGATCCTCGGCACTAATACGCAACTGACTTCCAGAAATCTTAAGTCGTATTTGATGCGTGGCTTTGTTGGCAAACACACTCACGCGTTTAAGTGCGCCCAAAAAGGCACTACGGTCAACGGTAAGTTTGTTGGGATTTTGTTTGGGAATTACGGCCTCGTAATTTGGATATTTTCCGTCAATAAGCCTGCAGATTAGATGCACGTTACCGAAACTGAACAGGGCATTGGTTTTATTGAAATCAACCTTCACGGCATCGTCAACCCCCGCCAGCAGACCTTTAAGCACGTTGAGTGGTTTTTTAGGCATAATGAAAGATGACGAAAGTCCGGCCTTGGCATCATTGCGCGTATAACGTACCAGTTTGTGAGCATCAGTAGCCACAAAAATTGAATTGGCCTCGTTGAATTGACAAAACACGCCGCTCATTACCGGACGAAGATCATCGTTGCCGGTAGCAAAAATGGTTTTATTAATGGCTTGCGCAAGGACTTCGCTTTTTAGTACGATAGAACTTTGCGAATCCATTTTTGGCATGCGTGGGTACTCTTCACCATTTTGCCCAGAAATATTATAATCACCGGTTTCGGTTTTAAGTTTTACGCTGTGTTTGTTTTTGTCTATGATAAAAGAAATGGGTTGCTCAGGAAGATTGGAAAGCGCCTCAACCAGCGTTTTTGCAGGGATGGCAAGACTACCGCTTTCGTTCGATTCAATTTTGAGCAAGGTAGTAATTGTAGTTTCCATATCACTGGCCGAAATCATGAGTTCGCCTTTAGCTACTTCAAAAAGAAAACAATCAAGAATTGGAATGGTATTGCTGGTGTTTAATACACCACCTATTGATTTTAAATGACGAAGTAGGGACGAGGCTGAAACAACAAAATTCATATAGCTGTAATTAGTATAGCTAAATTACATTTAGCCTTACAATTAACCGCCCGGTGAATTCTTAGTTTTGCACTACTTTTTAACAGATGGAGCAGGCACGAAATAATTGCGGCTCACGAATAATTTGCCGAGTGCGAAATACTGTCCGATGGCCCACTCCCGGTCGCCGGCAAAACGGATAAAAAGCCGGTCGGGATCGTAGTTAAAATTCACGCCCAGTTCGGGGTTCACTTTACCGTTAAACGCCATCCGGTAAAATTTGTATTCATCTGTATTAAACCCCTGGCCGGCTACCGATATTGTACAAAAGGGTCGGGTAGCGGTAAGCGAGTCCTGAAGTTTTTTGTTCTGTGCAGTAATCAGTCGTTCATACGAGAGATTCTGAAAGTAAATGATGTATTGTTTTAACTGGGCCTCGTTGTATGGAACGGATTCGCCCTTCAGGTTTTTTACTGCAAAGGTCCTGGTATCTTTTAACTCGATGATGAATGAGGAGTCGGGTGGAAAATCGCTAAGCAAAACTTTAATTTCCCTTATCTGTGGTGGTGTATAGTTGATAAGAATCCGGTCGCGCCAATCGTTTTCCTTCACAATAAAGCGCGGATTGAGAAATCCTTTAAAGCCAGGGATAAAACAGGCGTAGGGCTGATCGTAGTTTTTGCCGCATTCCAAATCGGTGAGAAGCATATAGGTGTCTTCCGAATCTTCGGTCTCATACCCTACATAATATTGCTTAACCAGTTCGTCGCCCGCATACAGTTCCACCTTCAGCGCACGTGCCGTCATGAATTTTAAAACCGTTTGCTGCGATTCTTTTGGTACCGACATTTTTATATCAACGTTTTTGATAGCCTCCATCAGGTTGAGAATCGCTTCGGTGCGGGCCTTGTATTTTCCGTTTACAATCCAGCCCTCGGTTTTGCGCTCGAGCGTGCATTGGTGGCCTTCCTTATCGGCCATGAATATGCGGGTGAGCGAGGCGGTGTCGCGATAGGCAAACTTGCGGTTATCTTTGTCTGATGAAACCGGTTTGTTTTTGCTGCGCAACACCCATAGTGTAAGCGCTGTAAGTAACAGTAACAAAACAAGAAGAATGCGGGAGCCGTTCTTTTTCATGCAAAACGGAGCAGGTGCTTAGCGGAACTCCTTACGGGCATGGAAAAGGGAGCTGGCCAGATTGTTGTATCTCAGGGCAATTTCAAAACCTCCGAAACCCCTAGATGCAGTTGTGTATCCTGAAAAATTAACGTCGTACGACAATGCAACTGAATAGTCGCCAAGATCAGCGATCAGTTTGGGCACGATGGCATCTTTTACCCTGTAGTATAAACCAAATCCAATAGCGTCCTGGGTTTTTACACCTGTTACTTTGGTTCCTGTTTTAAGACGATACTTCAGATAACTGCCAAAAAACAGTTCATTGGCCGATCCCTGACTTATATACACGAACGTTGGGGTGAGGGTAAAGCGGGTATCAACCACATCATACACCGACATGATGCCATAAACAAATCGTACAGGGAGCCTGCTGGAAGAGCTTATTCCAAACTGTTGTGTTGGCTTGTTGATGTGATGTGCCGCAGCAAATACCTTTATCGTGAGCCCGTCGTCGTGGTCAGGGTCGCGTTTAAACTTCGAGTATTCGTAGGTAGAACCGATAGAGGCATCGGTGGTTACAAATTTATTATACGGAGTTTCTCCACTGTTAAGGCTGGGGTCAAGGGTGTTGCCATTAAACTGAGATTCGTAGGTAATGCCCGAAAAATTGCCATTAGTTCCAATAGTACCACCGGCGAGCCCAACGCTAAGCGCGCTGTGATTACCCAGTTTTACAATACCACTGACATTAACCATGAAGTTGGTCCGGCTAAGTTTTGCGGCTCCTGCCTGATCGCGGTACATGGTAAAACCGTAACCCATAAAGGCAGTATGCTTTTTTGTTTTAAAAAGACCACCATCTACACTAAGACCGAAAGTTTGGTAGGCGTTGCCCATAGAGGCCCACTGATTCCGGTAATTAGCAATGGCTCTGGTATAACCGTTAAAAAAACCAGCGTTTGATGGACTGAGAAAAAG
>CALMNJ010000635.1 GCA_937868675.1 uncultured Bacteroidota bacterium
CTGCGGGAGCTACCATCTGTGCTGTTGCGGGCCTCGGACCATACTCATGGGCCGGCCCAAACATTCCTATCAGTTATGCAACTCCCTCTTATACCAACGGCTGTTTTATTTCCAGCGTAAGTGCTACTTACACATTGTACATGAGTCCTGCTGGTGCCTGTACTCCTATAGCCCGCGTGGTTACTTCAACCATAACTCCCGCCCCCCTTATAAACGGTTCGGTTGTTCAGGCTCAGTGCGGACAAACACTGGCAGTTGTAAGTGTAACTCCCGGTGGTTCGGCATCCACACCTTCCAACGTTACGTGGTCTCCCTTCCCTTCGATTGGGCTTAATACAAGCGCTACTTCAGGTACCTATATAATACCGTCTTCGGTTCCGGCTGCGGTTACAATTACGGCTACCGATCCGCTTGGTTGCAAGGTTGCAACTACGGTAAGTGTTAATCCTGCACCACCTTACCCAACGTTTACCATAGCAAGTACAAACAATAGTTATAGTGTTACTTGTTTTAATCCAGTCGTCACACTCACGGCAAACACCAACTATACTTACGGCAGTCTGAACTATTTCTGGCAGGGGTCAAGCCAAACGTCTTCAGCCAGCGCGGCCAATGTTACTCTGCCGGGTACCTATACCTGTTATGTTAACGACCCGGTAACTAATTGTGCAGCCACCCATACGGTAGCGGTATTTGTAAATACAACAACACCACTTTCTTCGATCACTCCAACCTATCAAACCATTACCTGTACGGCGCCGATACAAAATGCCACCATCACGGCTAATAACCCAACCATTAATGTGTCAAACACAATTTTGAGCCCTTATGGTGGAACAACATCCGTGTTTGGAACCCAGATGATTTATCCGTTAACGGGTGTGGGTGTTTATACCGCAATTACATCAAATGACATTAATGGTTGTATAACGCAAAAAACGTTTACTGTTTTCTCTCTGCAGGGGTATCCTACCTTCAGTTTCAATTCAGCCCCTGGCGGATTTACTCTGGGTTGCGGCACAAAGAGTGCGGCGGTAATAAACATTACTGGTGCGCAAACAACCTCGGTTGACCCTACAACCAGTGTAGTCGTGCCATTGGGCGCTTCGCCTACCTATACAATTTTGAACCCAACCAGCACAGGTACACTTCCTGGCGGTAATCTTAATCCTATACCTACCTTCACGGTGAACACTGCAGGGCTTTACACCCTTGTGGTTAGGGATAACAGCAATGGTTGTGACACACGTGTACCTGTTTCAGTTATTCAAAATACAGCCGGGCCAACTATTGATAACTTGATTGTTCCGCGAAATATACTTACCTGCGATACAAACAATGTGGTGCTTCAGGCCATAAGTTCGCTTACCACAGCTACTTATGTATGGCAGTTCCCTGGTGTACCAAGTCAGGTTTCAACATCCACGGTGGTAGTTAACACAAATACGTTAGCGCCTACTACTACGGTAATTGCTACATATACAGCCATTCTTACCGACCCAAATAACACTTGTAAGACCACAACTACTGTAGCCATTTATCAGAACCTTTTCCCTCCAAAGCCAGGAATATCTACCAGCAGCCCGCTCATTTCGTGTAAGGTTCCATCGGTAACATTAACGGGTCAAAACTCAGCCACATCGCCAACCGGTGGTATATTCCCTCCCGGTATTGCCGTAGCTTCTGCCTGGTATGGTCCTACACCACAGGTTCCAGTGTTCCTGTCGTCAACTTATGTTGGTTCGCAGCCCGGAACTTATACTATGGTTGCTAAAGATGTGAGAAACGGTTGTACTGCCAGCACGGTGATTACGATTGGAGACAATATCTCTTATCCTAAGATAAATGAGAACCTTAACTTTACAATTCCTCCTGTTGATTGCGGTGCAAATACAGTGATTACACCTACTGTGTTCCCTACAAGCGATATGACTTATAGTTGGACTGCCCCTGATGGCGCACCAACCAGTCCAAAAGACAAAAAGACACTTACTGTTCAGCAGCCTGGCGATTACAGGCTTACTGTAACCAATACCTTAACAGGATGTTTTACATCAACGCTTTTCGAGGTACAAGCCAACACAACGATGACACCACAGATTTCGGCCGACGTTGTTACCGGGTTTGCTCCGTTAAGGGTTAATTTCACTAACCTTTCCGCCACTTCAACTGAGTCTGTTAATATTAACTCTGTATGGAATTTTGGTAACAGTACGTCGTTTTCTGCCACAGTTAACGGAACCACAACAGCACTTTACACGCACCCTGGTATTTACACCGTAACAGTTTACGCTACGAAAGGCAACTGCGTAGGTGTGACCACACAAACCATCAGCGTGGAAGTTCCTTCTAAGCTCGAAATACCGAACATATTCACACCTAATGGGGATGGCGTGAACGATATCTACTTCCTGAATATTGCCAACCTTTCAAACATACAGGCTACTATTTACGACCGCTGGGGCCATAAAGTATATGAAATTGATACTGAAAGCGAATCCAACAACGCCGGCGGTAAGCAAAATGTTAACATTTCCTGGGACGGCAAGAATCAACTTGGAAAAGAAGTACCGGAAGGAACTTATTTCTATGTAATTAAAGCCACAGGAAAAGATGGGGTTGAGTATAACAATAAAGGAACAATTAACCTTGTGAGATA
>CALMNJ010000636.1 GCA_937868675.1 uncultured Bacteroidota bacterium
GCTCATTTCAACTTTTCGCTCAAATTCTTCTTTTTGTCTGCGTTTTATTTTGTGTATCCTGATGCGGAAAATCACATAAATAGTTAGAAATGCAAGGGAAAATGCAATGAGTATGAACCACCAGGTTGCATAAAATGGTGTCCGGATGCTGAACTTAAATATTGTGGGCTGTTCGTTCCATACACCTTCGTTGTTGCGCGATCTTACTTTAAACGTATAAGTGCCGGGCGCCAGATTTGAGTATTTAATGTAGTCTTCAGGCCCCGGATCGCTCCATTTTTTGTCAAGCCCCTCAAGTTTTTTTTGATACAGCACTTTATCAGGATTGGTGAGGCAAATGCCGCGATAATAAAAGGCCAGTGTGTTATAATTACTCGGTAACTCAGAGGCAGGTGCCAATAGTGTGTCGTGATTCTGAATTTCGATGTGCTGAATCAGCGTCCGGGGTTCGGTTTGGTTTCGTTTATAGTCGGCCGGGCGGTGTTTCATAAGTCCATTCACCGTTCCAATCCACAAAGTGCCGTCTTTATCCTCCCACATGCCGTTTACATTACATTCCACGCCCGTAAAGCCTTCCTGCTTACCATACGAAACAAGGTCAACCACCCCCGTAAGAAGATACTTTTCCAGATTCAGTTTGTTAATGCCCTGATTGGTTCCAATCCAGAGGGTCTTTTTGTTTTCTGCGAATTCAAGGGTGTAGGCAAGATCAGAGTTAAGCCCATCCATCTCTGAAATTTTTTTTAGAGTCTTTGTTTTGAGATCAAGTATCAGCAAACCGTTAAGTGTAACAGCAAACAGTTTCCCCTTGATATAACGAAGCGTAAAAAATGTTTCTTCGTTCAGCTTCAAGCGTTTGCTCAGGTTCACGAGACTGTCGTTCTCTAGCATAAAGAGTCCTGCCTTAAAAGTACCCACATAAAGGTTTTTGTTGTCGTCCTCACAAAATCCAAACACGCCGAAATCGTAGCGTGAAACAATTGGATAATAACGACTTAATGGCTTTCCCGACTTCCAGTTAAGCGAAGCGATGCCGTTCGAACCTCCAATCCAAAGGGTTCCGTCGGAGGCCTCATAAATTACATCAAAAGGTCCTTTAAGTTTTGGATTTACGGGCAGAGGATGAAAATGTTCTGCTGAAAACTGTGTTACTTCGTTGAGGGTTCCAAAAATGATCTTACCATCGCGTGTTTGAAGACCCGACCTGCTGGTGGCTGAATTTAACCCCGAACGGTGATCGTAGCGTTTGAAAAAATCACCTGTTTGCCGATAAATGCCATTGTTTTCAGAGCACACCCAAAGGTTGCCGGTCGCATCACGAAAAACCTGGTAAATAAACGAATTGCCCAGTCCGCTGAGTTTATCAAAGGTTACAAAAGAGTTGTCCCGATACCTGAAAGTTCCGTTGTTGGTTCCCAACCAGATATTATCTTCGCGGTCATGTAAAATACAGCGAATATGATTGGAGTTGTTGTCGGATGCAATGCCATAATATTCAAATTGATTTCCATCAAACTTTAATAACCCCGTATTGGAACCAATCCATAAAAGTTTGTCGTTTTGATTACACAAAGCTGTAATATTTTCATCTATAAGTCCGTTTTCAATTTTGTAATTAATGATTTTTCCATTGTGCTCGTCTAAAAAAGAAAGCCCTTCGGTTGTACCAATCACCGTGAAGTTTCGGTAGTGGGTGATGCAGTTTATACGGTCGGCAGCCAGGCCGGCAGCCTTATTAATTAATTTGAACGTCTTTCGGCCCCACACCACAAGCCCTTTTTCAGTTCCAACAAGTACGGAGAGCGAGTCATGCCGGAAAAGCGAAGTGATGTTATATTCCTCGAGTTGTTTAACGGAAGTTATCTTTTTATCGGCCATCTGAAAGAGGCCGCGGGTTGTGCCAATAAGCACTGCACCCGAATTTCCTTTGCAAAGCGCCGTAACAAATGGCTGACTTACGTCGGGAAAGTTTACGATGTTTATAAACTTATGGCCCTCGTAAATTGAGAGTCCTTTATTTGTACCAATTACAATTCTTCCTTTATCCCATACACAAAGCGCATTCACGTTGTGATCAATGAGGCCGTTGCGCCTGTTAAAGTTGCTGAACTTTTTACCATCAAACCGGGTAAGCCCACCGTAGCCACCACCCCACAAATATCCATTGCTATCCTGAACAAG
>CALMNJ010000637.1 GCA_937868675.1 uncultured Bacteroidota bacterium
CCTTTCGTTAATTTCTTTGATATCAACCATAATTTTTGTCGTAATAAAAATAGACTGGTAAAGATATTAACAGCGTGGGTTTGAGTCGTTTAGGCTCTAGTTAAAATTTGTTAAGCTAAGCCCTGTAAAATCCTAAAGAAAGTTAGCGCAAGGTGTTGTTTGGGCGCGCATAAAGCATCTGCATCACATTAATATTCCGCATTGCAAAGGCGGCTTCACAGTAACATAAGTAATAGTTCCATTTGCGTATGAAAAGATCATCAAACCCCAGTTTCACAACTTCCTCTCTGTTCTGGTTAAATGCTTTATACCACAGGTTGAGCGTGTGTGCATAGTGTAATCCGATATCTTTCAGATCAAGTAGCGTGAGATCGCTTACTTTGTTAATTGCCGAGTTAATAGCGCCCACCGATGGAAGCAGGGAGCCAGGAAAAACATGCTTCTGTATCCAGTCCACCCCGCTCCTTAGCTGTTCAAAACGGGAGTCGGGACAGGTAATAACCTGAAGCGCCAGCATACCATTGCGATTCAGTAAACGATTGCATTGAGAAAAATAGGTTTCGTAAAATTCTACACCAACAGCTTCCAGCATTTCAACGGAAACAATCTTATCATACTTGCCTTTCACATGCCTGTAATCGCTTAATAAAACAGTAACATTTTTCGCCAACCCTTCCATTTTCACTTTTTCGGTGGCCAGTTTAAATTGCTCGCGAGAAATGGTAATCGTTGTCACCTTGCAGTCATACTGTTTGGCCATATAAATGGCATTGGAGCCCCAGCCACTGCCAATTTCCAGAACCGAATCGCCAGCTTTTAGTTTAAGCTGGCTACAAAGCCTTTCGTACTTGGCAATCTGCGCCTGCTCAAGCGTCATTCCTTCATCTTTAAAATAAGCTGAAGAGTAAGTCATGCTTGGATCCAGAAACAAACTGAAAAATTGGTTACTGAGATCATAATGCTCCGAAATGTTTTTTTTCGAACCCCGTAAACTATTGGCGCGGCTAAAGTGGAGGATCTTGTTTACTACTTTCAACACATTCAACATAAGCGGCTGAGTCCTGCTGCCCGAAAGGGTTGGCGCCTTATCAACATTAAGCAGGAACCACTTTATGACTGCTGTGATATCGGGCGAATCCCAGTCTCCGTTTACATACGATTCGCCAAAACCGACGTCTCCATAAAGAACACAACGCCTGAAAAAATCAGGGTTTTTTACCGTTATCTGTGCATGCACTCCATTGCCATTGCCAATTTCTAACGTTCTTAATCCGGGGAGATTCATACTAAGTTTTCCCTGATTCATTTCCGCTAGAAGTTTAAATACAACTCCTTCGTAAAATCCGGATTTTGAATAGGTATGCGTAATGGTGGTCATGACTTTACTAAATTACGTCTTTCAGGTTGATTATTTTTGCTTTGGATATTTACGCAAAACACCGCGTTGCAGATGTTGGTGCTCCTGTTTTCTGAAAAACCTTATTTTTTTTCGCCAAAGCCGAAAGGCATTAAAGTGTATCAGCCACATAATTCTGAGCGGAATAATGGGAAAGCGAAGCGAGTACCAGAATAGCAAGGCGTTGCTTATCTCCTTTCTTTCGCCGGTGAGCGTACTGATAAAAAACCGCTCTCCGTTTTTGTAATCATCAATCCTAATGTTAAGCTTTCGTTCGGGTACCTGCAAAACAAAGTCAAAGCTTGCATCGAGATCAATAAATGGTGATACATAAAAATACTTTGGCACTCTTAACCTGAACGCACCCTCCAAGAATGTATCCATGCCCAGATAATACAGCTTCATTTCTCTGAATGTATTACTAACCTCGGCCACTGCGCATTTGGGTTCACCCTTGTCCGTAACTAAAAAGTAAAATGAAACCGGATTAAAATTGTACCCCAGTACGTTTAAGTTGGTGAGCAAATAAATTTTTTCGTTTGTGTAGGTAAATCCGTTTTCGTTCAGGAAAAGGATAAGATGCTGTTTGATTGTTCTGGTGGTGTCAGGGTTATCGGCAGGCCATTGTACATGCTCCGAATCGCGAAACGAAAATAAATTAAAACTGTTCCGGCTTATCAAAGAAAATTTTTTTGGCAATGTTTCCAGCTCATCCAAACAAATGTAAAACATAAACACTTTGTAATGGAAGCTGTGCGCTGCGGGCTGCTGGCGGTTATGCATCACTCTGGCTTCGTAAATACAGGAATGCGTCATAGTTTGTTGCAGAGCTTGACCGCGCTTGCATAGGCGTCTTCATGAAATCCGTACTTAAAATAACTACCACAAAAATAAACTGGCCCATCACTGTTGAGCGCATCCAAAAAATTCTGCGCTTTTATTGCTTCGAGATCAAACAGTGGGTGCTCATAGTTAATTTGTCGCAGAATTTTACCCGGATCAATACTCCCTTTGGCTGCATTAATAGAAACAAAGTAGTTTTTGTGTTTACTCACCCCCTGCAGACTATTCATCCAATAAATGGTGCTTGGCACCAGTTTCCCATCGCTTTCCTCAATCCGGTAATTCCAACTACTCCACACCCTCCGGTTTTTTGGCATCACTGCCTCATCACAGTGAACTGTGGTTAGATTTTTCTCATACCGAAAGACCGGCAACAGCTCCTTTTCCTTTAAGGTTGGTTGTTCCAGCATGGCATACGCTTCGTCGGCATGACAAGCCAGAATAACTTTATCGAATTGCTTCTCGTCACCATTATGAAAGGTGAGAATTGCCTTTCCTCCTGACCTTCTGATGCTTTTTACCGGTGTATTTGTGAAAATATTTTGTCTGAAAGGATCAATTAGCAATTCGCGGTATGATTGGCTTCCATTGCTGATGGTGTACCACTGATGCTGTGTGTTTAATCCCAGAAATCCGTGGTTTTTGAAAAAACGGACCAATGTCATGGCCGGAAAATCGAGCATTTTTTCCATGGGAGTGCTCCACACAGCCGAACTCATGGGTATGAGGTATTTCCAGAGCATATCCTCTCCAAACCCAAACTCGCTTACAAACTCCCGAAGCGAAATATTTTCAAATCGCCCATCCTCAAGAGCTTTTACACTTGTTTTATTGAAGTTCGCAATATCAATCAGCATCTTAATATACCTGATGCTGAACATGTTTTTGCGTTGTGCAAATAACCCGCTTAATCCCGAACCGCAGTATTCAAGCCCACTGGGTATATGCTGTACACTAAAAGACATGCTCGTTTTTTTAACCGGAGCTTTTATGTCTTCAAAAAGTTTACAAAGATTTGGATAGGTTACATAATTAAAAACCATAAACCCCGTATCAAAATATACAGGCCCACCGCTCTCTTTAACCTCAATAGTGTTGGTATGCCCGCCAACATAATTGTTTTTTTCAAAAATACTTAGTTCATACTTCGACTGAAGTAAATGAGCAGCACCCATGCCCGCTATTCCGGTACCTACGATAGCTAGTTTTTCTCTCACTTGTTTTTAATAAAAATATAATGGCTCACAAACCACTCGTTACCATTATCATATCCCCACAGTTCGGCACAAGCCATAAAAAAAACGCGCCAGTAAACCCACCATTTAAGTGCCTCTTCTTTGCCATAAGTTGTTTCAAAAAGTGGCAAAATTTTTTGCTTGTTTCGATCCATGTTATGCAACCAGGCCTCGGCGGTCTTATTATAATGCACTCCGTTTACCCGCCAGTGATTCTGTATCGTGAGGTCATTGTTGAAATACAGCAGCAGATTATCGCCAGGCATTATGCCACCCGTGAAAAAATACTTACTCATCCAGTCGCTTTCATCCTTTACTTCAAACTTATAACTGTATTCCTTGTGGGTAAAAATATGAACAAACAACTTGCCTGCCGGTTTAAGCATATTCGCAACAAGCCGCATCAGCTTTTGATAATTGCGCATGTGCTCAAACATTTCAACCGAAACCACACGGTCAAAAGTTTGTGGCAATTCAAAGTTATTTATGTTTACGGTGAGCACCCGCAGGTTGGCAAGCCCTCTACGGCGGGCCTCTTCATCAATATATACTTTCTGGGTGCGCGAATTTGAGACCACTGTGAAACTGCTCCCGGGAAATTTTTCAGCCATATAGAGCGAAAGGGAACCCCAACCGCATCCCAATTCCAAAACATTCTGTCCGTTTTGCAGTTCTGCACGCTGGCAGGTCAGTTCCAGCATATCACGCTCTGAAGTGTCAAGCTCATTTACTCCTTCTTTCCAATAGCCACTGCTATATTTAAGATGTTTACCCAAACAATACTTATAAAACGCAGTCGGCACTTCGTAATGCTGCTCATTAGCGGCATCGGTCTCAATGGCAATAGGCGAATTATTAAGTTCCCCAATCAGGTTCATAAGGTGTTGTTGCTGTGCCTCGACTCCCCCTTTATTTTCTTCACGCAGGCGCGCTTTTAGCAACTTTCGGATACCTGCTCTGATTAAAACGTCGGGAATATAGTTTTTCTCTAACAGAGTGCTGTACCACATGATTTCGTTTGCTGCAATTTAAAATCCCTTAATATTATTTTTTGAACCAGGGAACAAACACACTTGTCGTTCGCTGATACTCCTTATATGACTCTCCTTTGCTTCGTATGGCCTGTTCCTCTGTCATTGGAATGCCGGTAACTTTAAAGATAAGATAACCAATTGAAACTGGGCAGATCAGTGAGAGCCAACCAAAAGGGCTGCTGATCGCGAAAATAAACACCGAAACCCATATTGAAAATTGAAAAAAATAATTGGGATGGCGCGAATAGTTCCAAAGCCCATATTGACACACTTTTCCCTTATTGGCGGGGTTCTTTTTAAAATGCATCAGTTGCCAGTCGGCCACGCCTTCGCCCAGTATGCACAACAACCAAAGTATGGCTCCAACATATTCAAGCCCCGAAACCTCCGGCGCTGGATTCAGGGCAATAATAAAGAACGGAATCGCCAACATAATATTTGAGAATGCCTGCATCTGATAAAAGAAAAAGAACTTGGTGTTGTTCCACTCTTTACGCAATTGTTTGTAACGCCCCTCCTCCTCCTTTATATGCGAACCTACACGAATAAGCAGGTACAAACCAAGCCTCAGGCTCCAAAGACCCGCCAATGCACAAACCAGATTTTTTCGCGTTTCGTTGCCATCGGCAAAGGCCCATATAATTGCCGCAATCACAGTAAAGTTAAACGCCCAGAAAATATCTACAATTCCGTTATTTTTTAATTTAAGCGCCCATAGATAGATAGCAATCATGATAACCGAAACCGCGAGCCATGAAAACATGGGTATTAAAAAATAATTGCTCATAATTTTTACTATTTAACGGGATCCTAATGCTTACAAACAGATTCACATACGATAAAAACGAAGCAAAGGATTTAACAATTTTAATTTGTACGGTGGCGTATTTTTCAGCAAACTCCCAATAAAAATGTGAGCCAAAGTACAATTATGCAGTTTTCTTTTTTTCGCCCGAATAGATGGCGGCTACACCAAAACTAAGTGTTTTGTACGATGTGCCGGTGTAGCCTACCGTATTCATAATGGCGGTAAAATTTTCGTTGTTTGGAAATGCCTTCACACTTTCTGTAAGATAGCTGTATGCCCTGATATCTTTTGATAGCAGACGCCCAATTAAAGGTGTTACATAAGTGAAATAAAAATTATAAATGCCTTTTACCACACCATTGCGGGGATACGAGAATTCAAGCACTACCAGCGTTCCTCCGGGTTTTAATATTCTCAGTAAATTGGCCAGCCCTTTTTCGAGGTTCTGAAAATTGCGCACACCAAAACCCACCACAATGGCGTCAAAACTATCATCGCTAAAACCAAGTGTTTCTGCGTTGCCCTGCTCAAGTTTGATGAGCTTATCCAAACCCTGATGCTTCAACTTTTCCCGTCCATACTTCATCATGCCTTCGCTGATATCAACGCCAATCACTTTTTCAGGATGCAGTGCTGCACATGCAATGGCAAAATCGCCGGTTCCGGTTGCCACATCCAATATTATTTTGGGGGTTTTTGGTGCTAAAATGCGTACACATTTTTTTCGCCAGCCTTTGTGGATGCCAAGTGATAAAATACTATTGAGGAGGTCGTAGCGGTTGGCAATATTATCGAACATCTGCTCAACCTGCTCCTTTTTTTCGTTAGCCGAATTATAGGGTGTTACCGTATCGTGCTTCATGGTTAAGCAGCAAAACTACGCATATAATTCATGGGCCATCGTATGAATTAATAAATGAATGAACCAGGCACAAACAAAAAAGGCTCCCGGAAGGAGCCTTTGCTTTATAGAGAATACTTATTTTGTTTTTTTCCTTGTTTTGTCACCACCATTGCGATCATCGTCGCCAGAACCATAAATATTTGTGGTTCCCGGATCATTATTTTCTTCGTCGCTAACTACTTCTCTGCCATAATACATGCCAGACTCAGAATCGTTGTTTGTAACTGCTGTTGAAGTAGGGTTTGAAGTGCAATTAGACGGCTTGATTTCGGATTTTTTACATCCCGTCATGCCTGTTATGAGAACAAATGCAACTATGGATATTTTCAGAACTTTCATTGGAGTGCTATAATTCTGTTATAAAGATACATAGCAATTTACTCAAAACCAAAATTTTAACATTTAATTTATTATCAATTCCACCCGGGTTCC
>CALMNJ010000638.1 GCA_937868675.1 uncultured Bacteroidota bacterium
CAACCTTGTGCATCCGCTCATTTTTGCAATACCCAGGCCCATCGGTTATGATTTTGGTAAGCGCCGTTATGTGCGCAAAAGTATGATGGTAAAACATCCGCCGCTTTTTATGGCCGGCCGTCAGGTGCACAGCGGCATGTTCAGAAAATCGGGGGCGAATTAACCATATCTCTTTTTCCAGATCTCGAAATCAATCCACTGTTGCCTGAAATTTGTTTCTTCCTGCGCCCGTATCATCTGCAACTGCTTGCTGGCGTACATCCCTCTTCCATTCGGCGACTCGTTGCCCAGCAACATTTCCAGAGCCTCACGGTGTACATTGGGCAAATGGTGTTTGGGCTCTGTGCCAAGGTTTAGTTTGGGAATGACGGAATCGTGACGGTTTGTAAGCGGCGAATTGCTGGGGATGCCGGTGAATGCTTTATCGCACAAAGCCATTACCTCGTTGTAAAAAGCATAATCTTTCAGTGCCTCCAGGGGAATTTTTGTGAAAGCATCCAGAAACCTGCTGTCCCAAAAAGGCGAAAGCCCATGATGTGTGAGCTGAAAAGGCTGCAGCCAGTGGCCCCGAGAGCCTCCGTATATTGACGAAAAAAAAGATCGGGTGAGTTGCCTTAATAAAAACACATGTGCAGAACCTGCCTGTTTTTTTTCTTCCACATAACTTTGGTAGGGATGCCGGCTAAGCCTGATACGGAAGCTCCAGGAGAAATAACGTTTTAATTTTTTATCTGTTTCTTCGAAGGAAAGGTTCATTCCTGCCGGTGCGGCTCTGAGGCAGTAGCCGCCCAAAAGTTCGCCGCCATGCCAGCCGCCGTACACCTGATTTTTACGGGGTTCACGCGCTGAATCAAAAAAATTAGTACCAAACGTGTTCTCGTAAAAAGAAATTTTTTCTACCTGATGGCTCGGATCAAACTTTTTCGCCAGCAGCTGTGCCCCTATCACATCCATGTCTTCTTCCATATCAAGAAAGGACAGATTGCTTGTATAAAAATTTGTTTTTTTTCTTTCTGCTTCGGGCATGGTAGCCAAAATAAGCCTGGAGTCGGCGCCCGCCGAAAGAAGGCATTGCGTGGTGAGTCCGCTTTCGAGGTATTCGCGGTTAACCGTGGTAAATGTATCCAGCACCCCGGCAGCTGTGGCGCTGTTGCTGGCGGAATGCCAGTGTATGCCACGCACTTCACTTTTTTTACCATTGAATAAGTTGATGGCTGCCGGAGGTAAATTGTAAATGTTATTGAAGAAGGTTTTATTGCCAAGCGTGGTGCCGAGGCAATAATATTCGGCAATGGCGTCGCGGTTCAAAACAGGTTTCTTTTTTCCTGACAGAAGGCACAAGGGCTGGTACTCGCTGCACAGCGCGATCAGGTCATTGTTTTCGTAAACAAATAGTGGAAATATGCCGTATTTGTCGTTAGCAGCGGTTAAACGGTGAGTTTTTTTTTGATAATGAACAGCGGCAAACGCACCGTGAAATGAATCAGAATTAATTTCCGGGCTTGTTATTGACGTTCGGAAGCCGGCGGCAGAATTTTTGAAGTAACCGGCTACAAAGGTTACATCATCGCTGTTTTCTAAAAAGCCACCTGCAAATCTTTCGGGGAAGCTCAGCATGAAACCTGGAACTTCAATTTTGCACAAGGCTCTTTTTCCACCTAATGAAAAATCATCGAGCGCTTCCCCGGTAAGGCGTTGGTTCAAACCACCCGATTTGCTGTAAACACAAAGAAATACCGACATGCTGCTGTAAAATTATAAAAAAAGCCTTCGGCTGTTTCTGCCTCAACGTAGTTTAAAAATAGTTAAGTTTGCAAACATGCTTTTCAAAAACCACACACTGAATACGAGGCTGAAACAAGAGGGATTTGTGGTGATTCCATTTTTGAAGAGCGAAGAGCTAAGTGCTCTTAAAGGTTTTTACGACCAATTGCATAAAGGTGAGGAACCACCCCTTTTTATTGAGGATATTCACATGACGTCCTGGTGCCCGGAGGAAGCCTATAAGCAGCAAGTGCTGAATAATCTGGATCATATTTTTTCAAGCGCCGTTAGCGTCTGGTTTGATAAGGTAAGAACGCTGAACAACGTTTTTATTATTAAGCGCAGCGGAGCACAAACTACGTTTAAGGTACATCAGGACTGGAATATAGTGGATGAAACCAAGTATGAGTCTGTTAATGTCTGGGTACCTCTGCATGATGTGGATGAATCGTCGGGGGCTTTATGGGTTCTTCCGGGCAGCCATCGTATTCAACGGCCTGTGCGGGGCGCAGGGTATTTGTTCCCGGATTATACGCCCCACCTTCAGACGCTGGAGAAGAACGCTGTGTCGGTAAAACTGAAAGCCGGTGAAGCCATCGTGTTTTACCATTCTGTTATTCATGGGTCGCCACCTAATTTGTCGGGCCACCTGCGAATTGCAGCTTGTTTTTCGGTAATACCAAAGGAAGCGCCGCTTTGTATTTATCATCAGCCCGCCGCCGGAATGCAGCTAGAAGTACATGAACCGCCTGACGATTTTATGTTTCATTATAAGCACCTGCGTACCGACACGATTAAATTACCGCCATCAGATAAGCCGGTAAAGACGGAAAAATCATACGTAAATAAACCGGTTCAGGCGGGCGAACTAAGCGCCTTTGTTAAAGGCGTTAGTTTTTTTTCCAGATTATTCAGGATTTGATTGCAGCCGCTTCAGTTCCTCCAGCTTTTTGGTAAGCATTTCTTCATTTAAAAGGGTTTCGTTGTTGGCAAACCACATATCGGGTTCCCGGTTTTCTATCAAGGTTCCCGGCGCATGAAATTGCCAGAAGTCATCCGGCACTTCAAAAATGTTTACGGTTTTGATTGTTGGATCGCAAAACAATAATTGGGCTTCAGATGGCGCCCATAACGCGTGAAGCACCCAGCGGGCATCAGCACTGGTGTTCACCGGCGTATAGTGTATGATACGGTCATCAAGTATCAACAATT
>CALMNJ010000639.1 GCA_937868675.1 uncultured Bacteroidota bacterium
TAAAGCTGATAAACTGCTGTAGAAGCGGGTTTATCTGTATACTCGCGTATTTGTATTCCCTTCGGTTTGCCTCGGTAAGCGAATCGGGCGTTTCAAACTGAGCTGCCGCCCGCAGGAAACAAAGGCCTCCCACGACCAAAAAAACATAGCGCATAAAAGATGGTTTTAGTTAATTCTTTTTAAAAGGATCGGAATACATCGGCGAAGTCAGGAAATCATCATCCTTCAATGTTTTCAGAAACGCAACAAGTGCAATTTTTTCATTCGGCAACACATTCATTTTGCGTGGTGTGCCATCCAGGTTGCGTAAAAACGGACTCAGATTCTCTGTGTTCTGAATATTTTGACTGTAATGATCAACCACATCGTTAAGTGTTGCGTAGCGGCCATCATGCATGTATGGAGCCGTTACCGAAATATTCTTAAGCGTAGGAATTTTAAAGAGGCCGGCGTCTTTCGGATTACCGGTAACAGCGGCCAGGCCACGATCATTGACCTGAGCATCCAGACCAATGTTGAAGAATACCGGTGTTGGTGTTCCGTTGTTGAAGAATACATTTTGTGATACATTATTGCTCGGTACACTACCACCATTATATCCTCCTGTATTAGACGGGTCGTGGCATTTGGCACAATTGTATTTAACATGAAATAAGTTGTGGCCTTCTTTTTCAAGGGGTGTAAGATTTGCGGTAGGATTATTAATGGCTGAAGGCCCCGCACCATTCGTAAACGGCATTACACTTGTATTCCCGGTATTATCAGTATTCAAACAGGCCATAAATGACTGTATTGCAAACGCAATGCGATCTCTGGTTATGTTACCGTCACCGTATGCCTTTTTAAATAGCTCTGAATAATAGTTTACACTCGTTAATTTAGACTCGAGTGTAGCAAAGTCCGGCATATTCATTTCATTATGGTTCAAAACCGGGTTCAGTACCATGTTCATGGCCGAACTCTGGCGTCCGTCCCAAAATAAAAGTACGGGCACCTGATTATTGGCCGTTGGTTTTGTTTCCGTTTGCACCTGGGTGTTGCTGCCGTTTTGAAAGGTAAACTGCAGTTTACTGCCAAACCCCCTTATTCCCTGTATAGACGGTGAATTGCGTTTAAGTTCCCGGCCATCGAAGCCCCTGCTGAAACGAACGTTGTCAGCAAACGCGTTCTCCTGCTTATGACAACTGCCGCATGAAACTGCGTTGTTTCCAGATAGGTTTTTATCGTAAAACAACACACGGCCCAAAGTGGCCAGGTCGCTGTTAACGCCATGTTTTTTCTCATAATCGAAGGTTTGGTCTGGCAGTGTTGGCTGCTCCTGTAAGGGTTCCACCACATCCTTTTTAATCGGTTTCTGACAAGAGGTAGCGCCAATACACAGGGCAAACGTTACTGCGGAAAAAGCAGGTATAACCAGGTTTCTCTTCATGGTTTTAAGTTTTAAGGTCTTTGTCTAACGAATTTACCATTAATTTATTGTTTGCACAAATCATCCCGCGAATTGTTAAATTTCAGGTAAATAAATCCCCTACCTTAATTATGAAAACACTTAGTCCCCATGTCACAGCGATGTTTATCAAAGGCAAACCTTGGTTTCAGATCGTTTTTACTTTTCTTCCGAAATTAATAAAATACACGGCTGCAATGCCTATGACCCCACCTGCAATGGTATGTGATTTTATTTCTTCCCCAAGAAACAACCACGAAGACAACGCTGCGGACATGGGAACAAGAAATATATAACTGCTGGCCTTTTCCGGGCCAAGCTGTGTGGTGGCATAAAAATATAGGCTGGTAGCCAGCGAAGTTACAATGGCCGAGCTGAACACTAGGTTTATCCAGAACCACTTGTCACATGTTTGCAGGGTCGCGCCCAGTTCATCGAAATTAACGAATGGAACAAAGCAAAGAAGAGTAACAAGATATTGCCAAAAACTGAAACCAAACGAACTGCCGTATTTACCGGCCCTTGAAGTAAATACACTCATGAGTGCCCACGATAAGGCCGCCAGCAAAAAATAAACGTTACCGCTACTGAAAATTTTACCGGGGCTTTGCCAAACCTTTAGCAAAATAAGTCCTGCAATAAAACCACAACCGAGGCCAATAGCTTCTCTGGTGCCGGGCCACTTTCCGGAAATAAGCACACCAAGCGCATACGCCATTATTGGATTCAGTGTTGTAACCAACACCCCACCCGCGCCTGCCTGCCCTTTGCTTACCCCCAGATAAAAAAGATAACTGTACAGAGCAAGCAAAAGAGCTGAAGCCAAAACTGGGAAAATTCCCTTCCGATCTATAATAACGGGTTGCTTTAAAATAAAAAGTAGCGGTACAAAGGACAAAAGCACAAACAGATAACGGTATGTCACAAAATTGTAGGCCGAGCAGTAACCCGCCAAAACCTTTGCAGATGGCCAGCTAAGGCCCCACAGGAACATGCTGATTACAATGCCAATTACTAAACTTTGTTTGGGTTTCTTAATTGACTGCATATTTAGGGTGCCATTTCGTTTGTGAAATAAGATGAGCAAAAGTAAGAAAGAAACGCAGGGTTACTCAGGATATTTCATTCGCAGCATCTTTATTGCAGCGTAAAATTAAGGGCTTTGAAGCTTCTGGAGGTTTGATACAGCAAATATTCAGATTGCTCTCCAATTAATACTGTGGGCCATTTTGTTTTGGTGCGGCTTTTTTTAGCTTTGTCTTAAACAATAAACCATGGATATTAAAGCCGCACTCATTAATGAAATTAAGCATGAAGGTGCCAGCACCCGGAGAATGCTTGAACGCATACCAACCGATAAACTAAACTGGAAGCCACACGACAAGTCGCGCGAGTTGATGAATATTGCCAAACACGTGGCAAATATTTACACCTGGGTGCCACGCGCCATCAACAACAGCGAGTATGATATGGCTAAAACCCCTGTGCCCCCAGCGCCTGATTTTAAAACTACCGAGGAGCTGCTATCGCTTTTGGATAAAAATGTAAATGAGGCCATCAAACATCTGGAGGATACAAGCACCGAAGCGCTGTCCGAGCCCTGGACCTTCCGCCACGGCGAAAAAGTGTTTTTTACACTGCCAAAGGCGGCAGTGATACGCAACATGGCATTGAACCACACAGTGCACCATCGCGGGCAGCTTAGTGTTTATCTGCGTATGTTAAATGTTCCGGTGCCTGGCATGTATGGGCCATCGGCTGATGAGCAAATGTAATAACCACATTTTCTAATGAGTGCTGCATTTCAGGCACAAGGTGTATTAACGGATGGAATCATTTACGGTACAGCCAGCCATTAAATGTTTTGATTCCGTGTACGTACCGATCGTTTGGAGGAAATGTATTTTCGATAAATTCGGAAAAACCCTGCCGTGAAAACTCCATTTTAGAGAAAAGCGGCAGGGTTCTGACTCTGTTTACAAACACTATATCAGCAAATCAGAATCATTTTTTTTCAATTTTGATGACAACCTTTTTTCCTGAGAAACCAATTGTTGAATTAGATTCAAAAGACATACTTTTTTTCTTATGTTCTTTAACTGAATAAACTCCACTAAAGTTTTGACATTGAAAACATAGTTCCTCTGCCTGTTGAAAGCCCTCTCCAATTTGCCCTTCAGTTGCCTCTTCTGCCGTTGTTTGATTGGAAATTTCAAAAGTTTTTCCTTTATCTCTAAATTGCCAGGCAAAATGAATATGATGCCCATGTTCATCTTTCCATGCACCCTTACAGGTTTCTTTATATCCGTCACACTCTTCAACATCCCAGCTTGGCAACTCAGCTTCATTTACACCATCTACCGAAAGTTCTGTTACTTTCCATTCTCCCCCATCCAGGCGATTGGCATACGTTTTTGTTTTATTACAGGCTGCAAATACAAGGGTCACTGTTAGGATAACGCTTGCTAATAAAAGTATTTTCTTCATTTCTTTTAAGGTTTAAGGTTATTGAATTTTAACTTTGAAATTGACATCTATGTCGGTTACGCCCGGAGAACAAGTCCCGTCTTTAACCCCCGGTTGATGCCTTAATTCTATTTGCATAGTTCCGTTACCGCTAGAAGTTGTTCTCCATTTGGATTGAAGGCCAATCTGGCGACCATTCCCATCAAGATCAGTTCTTGTTACTGTTGCACTTGTACCTGTAGGGGAGAAACAGAATATATGGTCATTTGCCTCTTCTAATACTTCGTTTGAAACGGTATCGGCAGGAGAGCTTGTTTCGTTCAAAAGAACGATGGTTGTAATCCAGGTTTTATTAGGCTGTAATTTAATCGTATCAAAAATATCATACGTTGCACCACCATCTCCATCAGGGTCACGAAATGTTGCGTATTTGATATTAGTTACGCTGGATGAATCAACGAACTTAAGTTTCATAGTTGTAATTACTTCTGGTTCGTTAACTACTGGTTGAGGCACTGGAACAAGGTCTTTATCTTTTTTACACCCCGTCCACACTGTTGCGACTGCTAGAGTGGCAAACAGTAATTTGATTGTTTTTCGTTTCATTTTTCTGTTTTTGGTTTTACATTAATTGTTATTGTTTATTGATTTATTTTTAAAGTTTATATTAAAAGGAACTTTTAAGCGTACCACAAAATTTCTTCCCATCGCATCGGTAAAATATCTGAATCTATCCAGGTAATCCCGATAGGATTCATTTAAAAGATTGAATACACTCACTCCCAATTCAATATTTTGATTTTTGACTTTGATAGAACAGGAAGTATGAAGATTTACTGTATAGTATTCAGAAGGTGGAGGTACAAAATCGCTATTAGCAGGTACTCGCCATTGTTTTGTTACATAAAGCAACGAAGCCGAGAGATAGGCCGAATTAAATCGTTTATAGGTTTTGAAACGGTAGCTTAATTCGGTCTCGTACCTATCAGATGGCATCATGATAAGCCAGTTATTTTCGGTTTTATTCCAAGCCCTGAGGATGGATGCCTTTTCTGTGATTTCTATTCTATTTGCAATTTTGTAGTTTAGGTAAAAATCCAGGCCTTTTAAAATGGCATCTGTTTGCTTATAGTAAAATGCCGGAAATGCTCCATGTATTGTCAGAATAGGTTCTGGGGCAGGTTGGCGGTAAATGAAATCATTGATGTAATTATAGTATGGCGAAACCTCCATGAATATTTTTTTTGATGGCGAATAACGCGCGGTAAAAATTATATTATAAGCTTTTTCTGAACGTAGCGAATCGTCACCATATTCAAGTGCCGCTGCGCCATGATGTAAACCATTTGTATATAATTCGTTCACAGATGGCGCCCGCCAGGCAGATCCAATATTCATAGAAAAATTAAGCGTAGAATCTTTTTTGTAAATACCTCCGAGATTTCCGGTAATGTTTTGAAATGTGCGAATAGGGGTTATTAATTCATATGTAGCATTTCCAATATATTGATATTTATACACCCGAAGCCATTTATAATCATAGCGTACACCACCTTCTATTTCAAATTTGTTTTTTCTCCAACGCTCTATCCAAAATACGCCCCCGTTATAATTTCTAAAATTTGGAATAAGCACACGTCCTTCATACGTATTTCCTTGCGTCATGCCACTAAATCCAATACTTCCTGTAAATCTTTTAATTCGGTTATGCTCCCAAATTAAATCCGCTGTATGTGACGTGATTTCAAATTTCAATTCGGGTTTATTTAAAGCCGAAATGGAATCATTCAATGGACGGTGTTTATCGTATTCGTAACGAAGGTTGTACTGTCTTGCATAGGTAAGTGAGAGTTTACCTTTTTCACCAGTATAAAAATATGATTTGAATTTAAAAAGTTCGTGTTCTATATGCTGATATGGCCTTCCTATCTTATAAGTGAATGGTCCTGTTTCTAAAGGAACGGGACTGCTAAATGCTTTTTGAAGGTCGGTTAAGTTACCAATATGCGAGGCTCCAAATATACCAAGGGTAGTATTAAACTGACTATAAAATATTTCGGCACCATATTTTTTCTTCGCCCAACTAAGGGCATAGGAAAAGTTATATTCTTTCATGGCAGTATTGATCAAAATATAGTTCGGGGCGGAAATGTTTCCGTTTTGTTTTAATGTGCCTTGTGCTCGCCATGAAAGGGCTTTTAGTTTATTAAAATTTCCTTCCAGATAGGCTGAGGCTGTTCCACCTCTACCATTACTCATTCCAACCAGATTTAACTCCCCGCCAATACCCGCAGAGTCTCTTAAAGGTTTACTTTCCACTAAAACTACGCCTGCAATAGCATCTGAACCATAGCGAACGCTATTTGCCCCTTTAATGACAGAAATTTTATTCGCAATAAAGGGATCTACCTCAGGCGCATGTTCAATTCCCCACTGCTGACCTTCCTGCCTTACACCGTTATTCAATATCAATACACGATTGCTGTGCATGCCGTGAATCATGGGTTTGGAGATCGAATTTCCGGTGTTAAGTGTAGTGACTCCGGTAATATTTTTTAAAGCATCTCCCAATGATTGTCCTTTTGATTGATTAAGTTTTTCATCAGAAACATCATTTTGAGTTTGTGTAGTTTGTTCGATTGGTTTCTTAACTGTAACTTCTATATCTTTTAAAAGTTCAGAATGATGTTCTGGGTAAAAATCCCATTTAGTTTTACCCTTTATCGCAATCTTTGTGACAATTGTATTACAGCCAATGTGCGATATTTTAATTGTGTAAGTGCCGTCACAAATATTTCCGATCCTGAAATAACCATTAATATCCGCGGTTATACCTCTATTTAATTCTAAAATATACACTGAAGCAAATTCAAGCGGTGACTTATCATGCTCATCAATTATCTTCCCTGACAAACTGCCTTTGCAGGAGTCGCTTTGAGCCCGCAAAGGAGTTGCAAGTAATATAAAAGTAAATATGGCTAAGAGTTTATTCATGTTCGTAGTCAAGTAGTTTCGCTCCCGACTGTTTAATTAGCTCATAAGACCATTTGAGAATAACTATAGACCCAATAATGCCACCAATCGAGTCAAGCCAATTGATGCTAAACCTTTTTCCAAAAATTAAAGTCACAATAGCAAGTAAACTTGTTAATGTATCTGCCATGACGTGTAGGTAGGCGGCTTTGATGTTATCATCTTTACTGTGATGTTTGCTATTAAGAATAAATGCACAAACAATATTTACTACCAATCCTATAATAGCCACAAGTATGGCATCATTGTATAAAACACTTTCCTGATTAAAAATTCTTATTACGGATTCAATAGCCATCCAGCCTGCTATTAGCAGTAACAAAAATCCACTTGTGTATCCTGATAGGGAAAGAATTTTATCAGTGCCATTTTTAAACTTTGTATTTGCTCTATTATTTCTGCAATACACATAAGCAAACCATGTAATTCCCATAGCAAACACATGTGAAGCCATGTGCCAACCATCAGAGAGTAAAGCCATTGAATTTGTAAAGTACCCAAATCCAATTTCTACAAGCATAGCTATAGCGCTTATTAACACAACTATTTTCGTTTTATTCTCGTGAACATCGTGGTGAGCATGTGAACATCCACATGATGGTTTTAGTGTTTTTGTCTGTGCCTCCATTGTCACTTGCATATTTTACAGTTTTTTTCTTTACATAGTTTCCAATTTCTATAATGAGCAAAAGCCATTATAAATCCTCCTATTGGTATACAAATCATTTCAAAAACAGTTGGCATATATGAATTTACGTGGCCTATAACAAAAAAAACAAATGCTACCAACATAATAAAAAGTGCCTCACCGTCATGATGATGTTTGTAATAACCCATTAAAAAGGATGTGACCGCCAGCGTTACACTGCTGCCTAGCATTATTAATTCAAATAACGGGTCTTTTAAAAATTCGATTCCTAGAATTGGCAAAAAACTCATTACAAATGGAAGAATTGCACAATGAAATGCGCACAGCGCAGACGCGGAAAACCCTAAAGTGTCGAGTATCGTATTTATCTTATTATTTGAAAGTAGTTTTACCAAGTTTGATTTTTTAGTTTGATTTTTTAGTATGTTGACTTAACATTTTCTCATGATCCGCTTGCATTTTTTTATGATCAGCGATTAACTGCTCATGCTCTGCTTTCATTTTTTCGTGTTCTTCCATCATCATTTTATGCTCTTCTTCAATTTTTTTATCATCAGCTTTACCTTCGGTATGCAAGGCTTCTAAAGAATTGTGTTTAACTGTGAGTTCTTTGTGAAGTTTTACAATCAAGTCGTGCTTTACTATTAAGGTTAAGTGTTGCTCTTCGATTAACTTATGCTGTGCCTGCCTAGTTGTATCAACTTCATCTATTTCAGTCTTCATCCATTTGTCATGGTCGTTGTTCATATTGGTATGTTCGGTTTCCATTAAAGAATCCTCTTGTTCCAGTATTTTATGATCTGCCGCTAATTTGTCGTGTAATTGATGATTATTCCCACATGAAATAACGCCAATTGTTAAAGCTACTGCTGCTGCTAATTTTAGGATTGATTTTTTCATTTGTTTTATTTTTTAGGTTTATGAATTAATTAGTCTCGGATTTGGGATTGGCCATTCGTCCTCAATATCATTGTCTTTCCACATTCTTTCAATTTCCTGTTGTGTGCATAGACATGACTCAAGTTCCTGAGTGATCCTTATTTTATCGAGGTCCTGTCCAATTATTACAAGTTCGTTCAGCCGGTCACCAAACTCCTTATCCCAGCGTGATTCAATTGTTTTCTGATTTTCAATAAAAGAAGCAAACTTTATACGCTCGTTAAAAGGCATGCTTGACCACCAAACACCTGCACTATCAGCCCTTAGAGACCCACCGGCTTGTCCCCAACTTAATGCTTGCTGCGGACGTGATGAAATCCAAAATAATCCTTTGCTGCGTAAAATATTAGAAGGAAATTTATCATTAAGGTAAGTCCAAAAACGTTGGTGATGGAACGGACGTTTATCTCTAAACACAAAGGAGGATATGCCGTATTCCTGTGTTTCAGGCGTGTGAGTTTCAGCCTCAAGTTCTTTTTGCCAACCGGCAGAGTTTTCTGCTTCCTCCAAATTAAATAAACGGGTGTTAAGTATTTGTGAAGAGTCAATTTTTCCAAAACTACTTTTAATAATTTTTGCAGAAGGATTGAGTTTTTTGATAATGGCTTCGAGCAATCCCACTGTTTCCTTATCCACCAAATCAATCTTATTTAGTATGATTACATTGGCAAATTCTATTTGGTCGGTTAATAGGTTAACAATTGTGCGATAGTCATTTTCCATATCGGTTAACTTCCTATCCATCAATGTTTCATTTGTACCAAAATCTTTAGCAAAATTAAAGGCATCCACAACTGTTACCATGCAATCAATGTAACTGAATTTAGACAAGTCAATCCCCTTTTCCTCATCCACAAAAGAAAATGTTTGTGCAACAGGAACAGGTTCAGAAATACCTGTGCTTTCAATTAGTAAGTAGTCGAATTTATTTTGTGTAGCAAGCTTTTCAACTTCTATCATTAAATCTTCACGCAAGGTGCAACAAATGCAACCATTGCTCATTTCTACCAATTTTTCTTCTGTACGAGACAGTGTATTTTCTCTTTCAACAATTTGAGCATCTACATTAATTTCGCTCATATCGTTTACAATTACTGCTACTTTAAGTCCTTCCCGGTTATGTAGGACGTGGTTGAGCAGGCTTGTTTTACCTGCTCCCAAAAAACCGCTTAACACGGTTACGGGTAATTTTTTCATGTTAAAATGAATTGCTGATTAAACTAAAACAGAACACTACGTCAAGGGGTTATATGACGCGTTGGAT
>CALMNJ010000640.1 GCA_937868675.1 uncultured Bacteroidota bacterium
CACAATATAAAGTTAACAACGGCTTACTTAAATAAAATTAACAGGTTTAGTTGTGGCCCGGCGAAGTTGATAAGTGGCTAAAATGCCGGTTCAAATGGTGTGCGGTAAAAATTCACTTTTTGCGGAACCATCGCACCAGAAAAAACTCTCTTTTGTTTTCGTTATAGCGGGTGGCTCGTTTGCGGCTGGATTTCATGCGCTTGCGCACCGTTTTGGTTTGTAATCGTTTGTGGTAGGCCTTGATCGCTTTGCGCTCTGCTCGCTCCTTCTGGCGCTGTTCACGCTTTTCGAATCGCATCTGGCGGTTGGATTTCATTTCCATTTTGATGCTTTTTTCGCGGGGGCCTGTGCCCTTTTCCTGCGCAAAGGACATCAGAGGAACATACATGAGAATGGTAAGCACTATTCTCACAAAGTGCGTCATTTTTCGTAACGGATTACTTCAACACCGAACCTTCTTAAAAAATCAACCCCTTCGTCGCTGGGTAGTCCTTTAAAACCTGCGTAACTGTGTTTATAAAACACTTTTTTTATTCCCGTTGTGTATATCACACGGGCACAGGCAATGCAAGGCGACAGGGTGACATAGAGGGTGGTATCCTGAAGTCCAACATTATTACGGGTTGCGTAAAGTATGGCGTTCTGCTCGGCGTGAAGGGCAAGTGAACAGCTGCCCTTGCTATCGCGGGGGCAACCTGTTTCGGGCCATTCAACATCGCAATTGTGCGTTCCGGCCGGAGGGCCGTTGTAACCCAGCGAAACAATACGGGTGTCTTTGGTAAGCACTGCGCCCACCTGTGCCTTTACGCAATGGGAGCGAAGGGCCAGTTTCTCGGCCAACTCCATGTATATTTCGTCGAAGGAAGGCTTATGCATATTCAATTTTATTAAGTTGGATTTGTTTAAACCGCCTCACTCACAACTTCCGAAACATGGTCGGGAAGAAGTCTTTTGAGCAAGGCTTCGATGCCTGCTTTCAGAGTCATGGTGCTGCTTGGACATCCGCTGCAGCTTCCTCTCATCTGAACGGTTACCACTCCATCCTTCAACTCTTTAAATGTGATGAGTCCTCCATCCTGCTCCACAGCGGGACGGATATACTGCTCAAGCACTTCAATAATTTTTGATTCAATTTCATTGGCAGGAACATTGTGTTGCGTATTAATAATGATGGTTTCCCTAAACGTGGAATCCTTCGGCATTTCCTTTTGCGGCAGTTTAGTAATTACCGCATGGCCATTGTTCAGGTACTGTGTAATATGCACTCTCAGTTCATCCCTTACATCCTCCCACTCCACCAGATCATGTCTGGTAACTGTAATGTAATTAGATGAAACAAAAACGTTCTTTACAAAAGGGAACTGAAATAAATTTTTAGCGATTGGAGCATCGTTTGTTTCTGCAGCGGAATGATACTCCGCAGAGGCTCCGCTTACCAGAAGCATTTTGTTAGCCACAAATTTCAAACTCGCAGGATTGGGAGTTTCCTCCGCGTATATTATATAAGGTATGTCGGCAAGATTCATAATTTAATCTTTACACAAAAATACACATTTAAGTACGACGCTTTACGAGCCGGCCTCGTTGCGATTAAGGGCCGCCTGCACAAATTTTATTTCCGAAAACGTGATGCCGGAAGGTAATTTTGTTTTTACCGATGCCAGTCCGTTCTCTTTTTTAAACCCGCTGAGTACGCTACGTATTTTTTGTTGTTTTTCGGGCTCCACCAACTCGTTAATATCAATTTCACCTTTGGCAACAAATGGAACCAGATGCCCTTCTACGGTTGTTATGCTATATCCCCTGCTGCTGGCAATCTGTTCTACACTCATGCCCTGTTTATAAAGTAAAAAGGTTTTTTCGGCCGAACTTTGTTTGATACCAATTTCGTCCGGGCTCACATGAACCGTTTCTTCTGTTTTCTTTTTTTTGCTCTTTGCTTTTTATATGGGCTTGGCTGACATGTTTGAGCTTAATTCGTGCTCGGCCATATAGGCTTTTATCGCTTTCAAAAAAACATCTCCATAGGCTTCGGCGCGTGCCGGGCCAAAGCCGGAAATCTGAAGCAAGTGGTCGTGAGTTTCGGGCAAAAATTCGCCAAGTTCGGCAAGGGTTTTATTGGGCGCAACAAGATATACCGGTACCTGCTCATTGTTACAAATTTCATCGCGGAGCAAAAGCAATTTTCGGTATAGCGCCGGATGTTTAATATGGAGTGGGGTTTTTACAGTACGCGCGTTTGCATAAATATTTACCCTTGACTCCGGATACTTCAGGTTCAGTTTTTTCTTTGCATAGCTGCTTAAATCGAATCCGTTGCTGCACTCCATTATGAGCTCGCGCTTAAAGAAAATAAAGTCCGAAAGTTCCTGAAGCAACGGCGAAATATGTTCGGCGGTTTCTTTGCTTTCGGTAACAAGTTCGCATGCTTTGAACGTATTTATAATACCCTGCAACTCCGATTCGAAATACACTACGGCTCTTACAAGCCTTTCATTTAACTGCTGGTTGCCGGCTTGCATGCTGCCACCCAGAATGGAATTGATTTGCCTGATGAATTTTTTTCCCACATCATCCAGCTGTTCCGTTTTTACAAACAGGGTTTCGAGCCAAACCACGCCTGGCGCATTGAGCCGGTTTTTGTGTGTTTGCATCAAGCCCCCAAGTTCGCGTCTTAATATTACAGCCTCTGTAAAATCAAATAATCCGCACAAGATGTTAAAGGAGTAAAGTGCGCTCGATGATTTAAACACCGCCTCCACCTGTTCGTTTGATTTTTTTGCCTGCGAGAAGCTGATTACATTTCGATCGTTAAAAAGCAGCGAGGCTCTGAGGGGCGAACTGAGTGTGAGGCCATCCAGGCTACGGCAACGGCTAAGCGCAACGTACACTTGCCCGGCGCTAAACGATTCGGCAGCATCCACAATCAGCTTATCGAAGGTGAGTCCCTGACTTTTGTGAATGGTTATGGCCCATGCCAGTTGCAGTGGGTATTGCGTAAAGGTTCCCAACACTTCCTCTTCGATATGGTGGCTTGATTTATTAACGGAATAAGCAATATTACTCCATGTTTCGCGCACCAGCTGAATTTCGGTTTTATCGCCTTCACATTTTACACTTATGGCATTTTCAGATAAGCGCGTTATGACGCCGATCTTTCCGTTGAAGTAATTTTTTTCCGCGTTGTTTCGTAAAAACATTACGCGAGCGCCTGGTTTTAAAACGAGTTTTTCGTCTGCCGGATAACTGCGGTCGGGAAACATTCCGTCTGTTTCACACTTATACACAGTTTCCTTACCGGGCAGAGCGTCAAGGTTTTTTTTGTTTATTTCATCGGCCTTACGGTTGTGCGTGGTAAGTGTAATGTTTTGCTGGTAGTCGTTTTGTGCGAGTTGCGGGTTATAGCGCGCGTTGAGCAGGGCCATTGTTTCGTTGTCGAGGACATTGTTTCTTACTTTATTAAGCAGGTTGATAAACGTTTCTTCGGTTTGGCGGTATATTTTTTCCAGCTCAATGTAAACCGGAGGGTTTTCTCTTATGGCGAGGCTATCGAAGAAAAAAGGACTTTTATAAACGGCACCCAGAATTTCCCATTCGGCAGGTTGAATTACAGGCGGCAACTGATACATGTCGCCAATGAGTAAAACCTGAACACCACCAAACGGCAGGTGTTGTTTGCGGCGCGTATGACGCAGGGCGGCATCTATCTGATCGAGCAAATCGGCCCGCACCATGCTTACTTCATCAATAATCAGCAGCTCGAGGTTTCTAAATATGCCAAGCCGCTGGGTATTATATTTAAGCACCGGAAGGTTGTTTTTAAACGCATCCAGCTGGCCCGATTCGTTAAGCGCCGGTAAAAAAGGAGCAAACGGAAACTGGAAAAACGAGTGAATGGTTGAACCTCCGGCATTGATTGCCGCCACACCCGTAGGAGCCACCACAGCCATTTGTTTGAAACAATTCTGACGAATGTATTTAAGTAAGGTGGTTTTTCCAGTTCCGGCTTTTCCCGTAAGGAAAATATTTTGACCGGTTTGATTTACGAAATCCAGCACCTGTTCAAACTGCGGGTTTATCTCAATAGCGTGCATTCCTCGCAAAAGTAGTTCATTATTTTTTTAATGTCGAAATGTGTTCCTACCAATAAAATGATGTCTGGTTCAATAATCCGATTGTTTGTAGGTGGAAGGATTGTGTTTTTGATAAAACTTGCTTAACTTAGGTTTGCTTATTCTGTGTATAACTAAAAACCTTAATACGATGAAGAAAAATTACTCCTTTCGTCTTACCACGCTTCTTTTACTGGTATCACTTTACCATACCTATTCGCAATGCGGATCGCCGGTTGCCAATGGTTCGGCCAGCAATATGTTTACGCTGATCCGCAACTCCACCAACCCAATAGCGGCCGACAAAAACCTGAATGCGGTTGTTTATATACATCGAAACAATGCCACTGCGTTTGGTGGCAATTCGGGTCAGTTACGGTACGACCTTTCGCTGAACGGCGGAACAAGTTTCACAACAGACATTGGTACGCTTAACCCTCTTGCAACGAGTCTGGCACGTTACCCGAACGTAGCCATTTACAACCCAACCAACAATACCAATCCTGCCAGTGCGCGTGTTGGTTACCTTGCCGCCACAATCAATTCAGCTACCTCGGCGTGGAACGGGGTGGTAAGCGGTTCGGCACCCATGGGCACCAACTCCAACACCGAAAATTACAATCAACCTGTTACTCAACCACAACTCATAGCACACTCGCTGGTGAAAGGCGCTCCAGGGATTTTTTGGGCTATTGATGCCTTATATAATGGAGCCACTGTTACAGGGCTTACCGTTTATAAAGGTGTTTGGAATAACACTGCCAATGACATTGTATGGAGCAACAACTTTACAATTACCCCCAGTTTTAACACAGGGCTTTCTGCTACAGGCATTATGGGCGACTATAATATTGCATTTGATCCCACTGGCACCAACGGATGGATCAGTTTTTTAAGTCATATAACGCCCGGTCCAAGTAACTACGCTTACTACCCTGTATTTTATAAAACTACAAATGGCGGCGCAACGTGGACCGGACCCTTTCAGGTAGACCTCAACAGCCTTGGATGCATGACCTCAATAATTACCAGTCCATATAATCTTTCTACTAATTTTGAGCACGATCTTGCGGTGGATGTTAATGGAAACCCACATCTGCTTACAACCATTTGTAATGGCAACAATGGCTACAGCGTGGTTTATTCGCAGGCGCACCGTATGTTTGACATCACCCTCCAGAGCGGTTTCTGGGTAGCCTATGATGTTTCAAATGTACTTGCAGGAAGAGGCACCTGGGGAACGTCGCCAAATCAGATAACCCAGGATATGGCCCCGCAGCTCTCGCGATCGGCGGACGGAACCAAATTGTTTTTTTCGTGGACCGACAATACTGCGTACACGCTTGGTCAGGCCAATCAAACACCCAACCTGTTTGGCCGGGGGCTTGATGTTACCAGCGGTAACTGGACCGCTGTGAAAAATCTTACCGGATGTAATGCTACCATTTCGGGTTCTATCATTGTTCCGCATGTGGCGCCCGAGGCTCTTGAGCCATCAAGTACCGTTTACAAAGTGCCCGCTGTTTACGGAGTTTTAACCAACAGCCTTGACCCGGCTTTGGTATGTAATTTTAACTTTCTTGATAATGTGACGTACAGCGTATCCGAGTTTACCATTGCGCCGCCGGCCTCTCCAACTATCAGTATAACGCAAGGCACCAACGTATTGCTGTGCCCCTCCAGCACCATAAATATAAGCCTATCGCCACCCTTCGGGCAGGTTTTGTGGAGTAACGGAGGCACCACCGGATCAATCCCCATAAGCAGCCCTACTATCTCCACATATTCTGTTATTGCGCAAAAAAACTGTGGCATCGCAACAGCATCCATTTCGGTTACCAATATGTCGCTTACGGCGGGAGGCCCCTCCTCAACGTATTGCCCGGGCAGCAGCGCCACATTTACAGTTACGGGCAATGCTCTGAGTTATACCTGGATGCCGGGCAACATAACCGGTACCAGCGCGGTTGTGATAGCCTCAAACACCCCGGTGTACACCGTAACCGCAGGCAGCAACGTGTTTTGTTTTGGAACAGCAACCGTCGGCCTTTCTGTTTGGCCCCAGCCAACGGTTACTATTGCCGGTAACAATACTATTTGTTCGGGTTCAGCAGCCAATCTCACAGCCGCCGGGGCCGCCACCTATACCTGGAATCCCGGCGGGCCCAACACGGCCGCTGCGAGCTTTACACCCGCATCAAACACCACATACACCGTTATTGGCGACGATGTAAATGGATGCGAAAGCATGGATAGCATTCTGGTGGTTGTGCTTCCCACACCAAGTGTTAACGCCGTAATTAATACGCCTACCATATGCATTGGCGGCAGCGTTGCACTGACTGCAAGCGGCGCTGCAACCTATTCCTGGAGCAACGGCGCCATTACACCGGTAACCACCGATACGCCTGCGGCGAGCACCATTTACACCGTTGTTGGCACCAACACCAATTTATGCTACAACACTGCCACTACCAGTATCACTGTGTACACCTTACCTGTGCTAAACGTCACCAGTACGAGTCCTACTCTATGCATTGGCGAAAAAGCCAAACTAACCGTAACGGGTGCCGCCACTTACTCGTGGCACACCGGCGCCACTACCTCCACCTTGCAGATTCAGCCTATAACAACAGTGGTGTACACCGTGGTTGGCACCAATACAACAAGTTGTCAATCCTCAACCAGTTTTACGCAAACCGTGAGTGGTTGTGTTGGGCTTGCTTCTTATGCAGAAGAATTGACCGGTTTGAGCATAATCCCAAATCCAAACAATGGTAATTTCACAATGCGATCGGGTTCAGAAACCAATGTTATTATTTACAATGAGTTAGGGCAAAACGTCATGCTGCTTTCGCTTAAATCCGATAATAACTTTGAAACAACCATTACCGGCCTGGCTCCAGGAGTATATTTCGTAATGGATGAAAACCAGATAATGAAACCACAAAAAATAATTGTAAGCAACTGAGAACCATTAAATTTAGAGGGGCTTAGGGCCCCTTTTTTATTTGGTATTCCCACGAAGCAATAAAAATTTATCTTTGTAGGTCTTTAAATTTTAACATCTATGGGAAGAATTTTTGAAACGCGAAAGGCCACGATGTTTAAGCGTTATGCGAAGATGGCCAAGGCTTTCACAAAAATAGGAAGAGATATTGTGATTGCCGTAAAACTGGGCGGCCCCAACCCCGAAAGTAACGCCAGACTGCGTATGGTGATGCAGAACGCCAAAGCGGTGAATATGCCGAAAGCCAACGTGGAAGCTGCCATTAAACGCGCCAGCGACAAAGACACCAGCAATTACGAGGAGGTAATTCACGAAGGCTATGCCCCTCATGGCGTGCCCGTATTGGTTGAATGTACCACCAATAATCCAACCCGCACGGTAGCCAGTGTGCGTATGTATTTCTCACGTGCCAATGGAGCCCTGGGTACCAAAGGATCGGTGAGCTTCATGTTTAATCATGTGGTTTTGTTTAAGATCGAGGCTGGCAATCTGGTGAAGGATGATCTGGAACTGGAGCTGATTGATTTCGGGCTTGAGGACATCAGCTTTGACGAAGAGAATTAACAATACATCATACAAACCCAGTTTACCGACTACGGAAATATGCAGGCCGCGATGGAGGAACGCAAAATTAATGTAGTTGAAACCAGTAAAATTTACCTTCCCACCACCACCAAAGAACTCACCGCCGAACAGGAAGCTGAGGTAATGGCCATGATAGAGAAGATGGAAGAGGACGACGACGTAGTGGCCGTTTATCATAACATTGCCTGAGAACGTGAGCCTGGAAAAAACCTGGAAAATACTTGGTACTCCGGAAAAGGAGACTGCACGTTTGCAAACATCGCTAAATGTTGACCAGATTGTGGCCAAACTGCTTTCGTTGCGTGGAATTAAAGACTTTGAAGAGGCCAGATTGTTTTTCAGACCGGAATTAAAACACCTGCACGATCCGTTTTTAATGAAAGGTATGAAGGATGCCGCTGAACGACTACAGAAAGCGGCTTCGAGCAACGAGCACGTGCTTATTTACGGCGATTACGATGTAGACGGAACCACTGCTGTAAGCCTTGTTTACAGCTTTTTTAAGGGCATTATTAAAAATCTGGATTATTACATCCCCGACCGGTACCGCGAAGGTTATGGAATTTCGTTTCAGGGAATTGACTTTGCGGAGGAAAACAACTATACACTGATTATTGCGCTGGATTGCGGCATTAAGGCCGTTGACAAGATAGAATACGCAAACAAGAAAGGGATTGACTTTGTGATTTGCGATCATCACTTACCCGGCCATGAATTGCCCAAAGCCTACGCCATTCTTGATCCAAAACAAAACGACTGCAATTACCCTTACAAAGAACTCAGCGGAGCGGGCATCGGTTTTAAACTCATACAGGCCTACTCTTTGCTGTGCAGCCTTCCGGAAGAAAACTGTTACCCTTACCTGGATCTTGTGGCAGCCAGCATCGCCGCCGACATTGTGCCCATAACCGATGAAAACAGGGTGATGGCCTTTTTTGGACTTGAGATTATAAACAGCAACGCACGCCCCGGCATCAGGGCCCTGATGAACCTTAATCAGCTGAAAAGCCCCGTAAACATAGGCACTCTGGTGTTCGTGCTTGGGCCCCGGATTAATGCAGCCGGTCGTATTGAGCATGGCAGCAAAGCCGTTGATCTGCTTACATGTGTGGATCCTGTGCAGGCCGAAGAACTGGCCCGCTCTATCAACGATACCAATAACCAACGACGCGATCTGGATCTGGGTACAACCGGCGAGGCTATTGAAATGCTTGAAAACGATGAGCTAAGCAGTAGCAAAAAAACCACCGGTCTTTTTAATCAGGGATGGCATAAAGGTGTTATTGGTATTGTGGCATCCAGGCTTATTGATAAATACTACCGCCCCACCATTATACTTACCGAAAGCGAAGGCATGGTAACCGGAAGCGCCAGAAGTGTAAGAGAGTATGATATATATTCCGCCATTGAAAAATGCGGCGGTTTACTTGAACAGTTTGGCGGACACAAATTTGCCGCCGGGCTTACCCTACGGCCCGAAAATCTAGAAGCCTTCAAAAGCAAATTCGAGGAAGTAGTAAGCGCCTCGATTACCACCGATCAGCTTACGCCCAGAATTGATATTGACTCGGAGGTAGAGTTTCATGAGCTTACCGAAAAACTGCTGCGCATATTAAAACAATTCAGGCCGCACGGGCCGCAGAACATGACGCCGCTTTTTTGCAGCCGCCATGTGTTTGATACAGGCTGGGGGCATGTGTTTGGTAGCAATCATCTAAAGCTGGAACTGTACCAAAAATCAAACCCAAGCATCCGCTTCAACGCTATTGCGTTTGATAAAGGCGATTATGTACACTTTTTCCAGCGCAAAACACCAATGGACATCGTTTTCAAAATTCAGGAGAATGAATTTAAGGGTGTTACCACGATTCAGCTGGTAATTGACGATATTAAGATGAGCGTTTGAGCCAAACCCTTCAGGTAAAATTCAAACAACAATCCGGGAATTTATTTATCAGTAAAACTCTAAAATGTCGTTGTATCTATATTCTTTGCAAAAAAAGAATTAAACAGCCGACTCTTGCTTTCCAACATTTTTCCGAAGCAGGTAGTAGAGCCGCCACCATAATGAGAGTCCAACAAAGGCAAGTGAAGCCAGCAGGGCTATCCATATGCCAATCACTTCCAGTTTTTGAACAAAGGCAAGCCAGTAGGCCAATGGTAAGGCCAGGAGCCAGTAGCCAATCAGTGTAACAAGTGTTGGGATGCGTGTATCCTGCAAGCCACGAAGAACGCCAATAATGGTAACCTGCAAGCCATCAAACAACTGGAACATGGCTGCAATAAGCAACAATCCCGAACTCAGCGAAATTATTTCGTCGCTATTGGTAAAAGCCAAAGGGAGTGCCTTATTGAAAAATAATAGAAGAATTCCAAAAGCACCCATTACCAGCAGCACCAGTTTAATGGATGCATGCGATGCAGCGCGGATGCTGGCCCAATCTCTGTTAGCAAAAAATTTTGCCGTCCTGATGGTTGACGCGCTGCCAATGCCGCTCCCGAACATGTAAGTAAATGCGGCTATCTGTAGCGCAATGCCATGCGCATCAATCTGTTCTTTGCCGAAACTTCCCGACATTAATCCCGCAATGGCAAAGGCCGCAATCTCGAAGGTAAACTGCATGGCCGAGTTGATCCCGATGCGCCAGAGTTCCTTCATTTGCTTCCAGTTAATTTTCACCAATTTCCAGTAATGCGAAATGTGACCAAGAAAAGGCATTTTGAAAATCAGAATCAAAAAACCGGCACCCATGAACAGGCGTGCAAAAAACGTGGCCCATGCCGAACCCATGTAACCGAGCTGCGGAAGTCCGCAATACCCGTAAATAAGGCAGTAGTTCAGTATCACATTCATCACGTTGCCGCTGATGCTAATGATAAGCGCAATACGTGTATTGCTAAGCCCTTCGCAATACTGTTTGCATGCGAAAAAAAACGACAGCGGTATCAGCGAAAAAATAAGCACATCAAAAAACGGCGTGGCCAGCTTTACCACATCTTTGGGTTGCTGCATGTGTGCCAGCAAACCCGATGCAAAAAACAAAATAATAAAACAGCCAATGGCAACGGCCACATTCAGATACAGCGCATTTTTAAAGTATGACGCTTTGAGGACAGCATCATTTTTTTCGTGTGCGCCGGCAACAAGGGGCGTGGTGGCATAACTGACGCCGATGCAAAACACCAAAAGCAGTACAAATAAATTATTGGAAAGAATACCCGCGGCCTGTTCGGTTACACCAAGTTGACCCAAAAAAATATTGTCAATGATTCCTGTAAAAACGTGGCCAACCTGCGTAATAATGAGGGGCCAGGCAAGTTTAAAGGTTTCGAATGAATGAGAACCAGAGGTTTTTGACATATCCGGCAAAGGTAGTTCATTGTTGCGAGGTTCTCACAACAATTCCCTAACCCGTACCTATTAATTAAATGCCCGTCATGTGCCAGGCCTCATATCCGCACACTTTGTGCGTGGCAAATTGTGTTTTCAGGATCGTATCTTTTCTTAATCTCCTGTAATCTCGCGTAATTGTCGCCGTAATACGCCGTTTCCCAATCCTTAAAATCCAGGCTGCAATAATTAAAGTACTGTGTGCGGTTACCGTTCGCATACAACTGCTCCAATATTTGCTTTGAAATCTTTTCGAGTTTCTCGCCGCTTGCGGGGTTTTCCCAGTACGCCTGCAGCTCCGAAACAAATTGTTTACCGCGATGCGGAAAGCAGGAGCCGGATTCAAACGCCTCATCGTTTATTTTTCCGCCCAGGGTATTTACCTGAAAGATCATACCGGGGTTCAGGATTATTTGCTCAAACACACGTTCAATCACCGGTTCAATTTCAGAAAAGTTGCTGTACAAACCCGCAGAAGAGTTTTTGAACCTTACCGGTTTCAGCGACCCATAATGGTTTCGCAACATGCGGGCCAGTTCGTGGCGCTTACCCGGCCTGTAATCTGCCATTGCCGATTGCAGCGAATGAATGACCGGGGTGAGGGCTTCATCATCCGGGCCGGGATTTGTGATAACAACATTAAGTGTTTTTCCATTCAGCACAAAGCCCGAGAAACACCTTAATGGCAAAGCCTGAACCGTTGTAAACCACGTCTGCAATAATTCTTTTGCTTTGACTGCGTCAAGCTCTTTGCTTTTAAAGTAATGCACCTGCATGGTTTCAGGCGCCTTGTGCAATCTGAATTTCAGTTCGGTAACCACGCCAAAATTGCCGGAGCCTCCGCCACGCAACGCCCATAACAATTCAGGATTTCCGGCGGTGGAGTGTATAGTGCCTTTGCCATCCACCATGGTGGCTTCAAGCAAACTATCGCAGGTAAGGCCCATTTGCCGCGAAAACAAACCATAACCTCCACCGGTTGTTAATCCGCCAAGGCCCACCGTTCCACACGATCCCGCCGGTATTATTTTTCCCTTCGGCAAAATAAAATCGTAAAGCTGCATCAAAATACAGCCTGGCTCAGCGATCAACGTTTCCTCGTCGGGCATTTCCATTCTGCTCATTTTGCTGAGGTTAATCACCAGGCAGCCATCGTTGCACGACAGCCCCTCCATGCTATGCCCTCCGCTTTTAATGGCAACCGGCAACTTGTTTTTTACAGCAAACCGAACCGCTTCTGCCACCTCAGCGGTGTTTTTGGGTAAGGCAATATAGGCCGGGCGTTTGTTGATACGGAGATTGTAACCGCGTCTGTATGAATCGTAACGCTTATCACGCGCATCAATAATCTCCACCTGCGTGCCGGCATTTTCTTCGGCTGGAAGCTTAGGAGCAGGCGTTGTGTCTTTTTTGGCAGATTCGTTGGCCGCCTCTTCCCCACTGCAGGCCTGTATCAGTAATCCGGCTCCGGCCATGGCACTGAGTTTCAGAAATTGTTTGCGGGTTAATCCTTTCTCCATACAGCAAATTACTAAAATTGATTTTCTCCTTTTAGCATGTCATTAAAATGATGTAAACAAAAAAACCCGGTGATGTTCCGGGGTTAATTTTCAGTTTAAATGTTTATTATTTTCCAAGAGCTGCTTTAAGTCCTGAATCCAGCGCATCCAGAAATTCTTCGGTGTAAAGAAAGTGTTCGCCATGTTTTACGTTGTTGCCAAAAGCGCATACGGCAAGGTCTTTCGTCATTTTACCGCTCTCAACCGTTGCAACACACACTTTTTCGAGTGTTTGGCAGAAGTTAATAAGCTCCTGATTACCATCCAGCTTACCACGGAATTCGAGGCCGCGTGTCCAGGCAAAAATACTTGCAATGGGGTTGGTTGACGTTGGCTTACCCGCCTGGTGGTCGCGGTAGTGGCGGGTTACGGTACCGTGCGCCGCTTCAGCTTCCATTATTTTTCCATCGGGTGTTACAAGCACTGAGGTCATTAAACCCAGCGAACCAAATCCCTGTGCAACGGAATCAGACTGAACGTCGCCGTCATAATTTTTACAGGCCCACACAAAATTCCCGTTCCATTTAAGCGCCGAAGCCACCATATCGTCAATCAGGCGGTGTTCATATACAATTCCTGCTGCTTCAAATTTGGCTTTGTAATCGGCCACATATATTTCCTGAAAAATATCTTTAAAACGGCCATCGTATTTTTTGAGAATGGTGTTTTTAGTTGACAGATAGAGAGGCCATTTTTTATTGAGGGCCATGTTAAAGCAACTGTGCGCAAAACCGCGGATGGACTCTTCGGTATTGTACATACTCAGTGCCACACCCGGACCTTTGAAATTATAAACCTCATAGTCCATTTCTTTGCCGTCTTCACCAACAAATTTCATAAGCAGCTTTCCTTTGCCCGGAATTACCACATCGGTAGCGCGGTACTGGTCGCCGAAAGCGTGCCGTCCAACAATAATCGGCGCGGTCCAGTTGCTTACTAAACGCGGTACGTTTTTGCAAACGATTGGCTCGCGAAACACCGTGCCGTCAAGGATGTTGCGTATGGTACCGTTGGGCGATTTCCACATTTGTTTAAGGTTAAATTCCTTTACGCGGGCTTCGTCAGGCGTAATAGTAGCGCACTTTATACCCACCTGGTATTTTTTAATAGCCTCGGCAGCATCCACCGTAACCTGATCGTTGGTGGCATCGCGGTGTTCAATACCCAGATCGTAATATTTAATATCCACATCCAGATAAGGAAGGATCAATTTGTCTTTAATAAATTTCCAGATAATGCGGGTCATTTCGTCGCCGTCAAGCTCCACCACGGGATTGGCCACTTTAATTTTGCTCATAGTATTCGCCGTTTTTACGTTTTAAAAAATGAGTTACAAATTTATAAAAGCCTTATAAACTGCAAAGCTGACTTTCATGATTATTTACCAGTACTTTTCAGGTATTTATCTGGCCCGGCAAAAATTTTGCTCAAATACACCTGCGGTTTGCCGGCTCAGGAATTTAACCTTTATATTTGGACAAATTTTTTTATGAAGTTTCACAAGGAAGGTTGGCCCAGTTTGTTCATTGTACTCCTGTTCAGTGCAATATTAATCGGTATTGCCCATTATTTTTTTCCAACGTTTGCCATCGCACACTGGTTTGCGTATGTAGTAAGCGCATTTCTTACCCTTGTCATACTTCAGTTTTTCCGTAATCCAACGCGTCAATTTACTTTGGGCGAAAACCTGGTAATTGCCCCGGCCGATGGTAAAATAGTGGTGATTGAAGAAACGGAAGAACTCGAACATTTTAAGGACAAACGCCTGCAGGTAAGCATTTTTATGAGCCCGGTTAACGTGCACATAAACCGCTACCCTATTTCGGGCGTGGTAAGCTTTTTCAAATACCACCCCGGTAAATTTCTGGTGGCATACGATCCCAAAAGCAGTACAGACAATGAGCGCACAACGGTTGTTGTAAAACATAAAAACGGCACTGAAATCTTATTTCGTCAAATTGCCGGCGCGCTGGCCCGCCGCATTGTGTGGTATTGCAAACAGGGCGATGTAGCCGCTCAGTGCCAGGAAATGGGTTTCATAAAATTCGGATCGAGGGTGGATTTGTTTTTCCCATTGGGAACAAAACTCAACGTGAAGATTGGCGACACCGTGCGTGGCTCGCAATCGGTATTGGCCGAAATTTAAAGGTTCGTTTTAGCAGAACTTTCTTGAAAACATTTACACTTAAAACATTGCGAGATTGTAATGCTACTGTTTTTTGATTTAATAGGTACTCAAAGGCAAAATCTGCCATTCGAGCCGTGAAAACAAAGTTA
>CALMNJ010000641.1 GCA_937868675.1 uncultured Bacteroidota bacterium
TGGAGAGTTTCGGGAGACGATCTTTTCAACGTGAAAAACAACAAAACAGGCAATGTTTTCAGGGCAAAATCAACCATTGTTGACAGTGTGCGCACCGGTGTAAAGCCTTTCAGTATACCATACTACCCGTATCCTCCGGCTTATACCGCCGATCCTTATAACACGGATTATTATATGGATTATTCTTCACTGGCCAAACTTTACGATGTACGTTTTCCACCCAATGAAGCGCAGGTATATCAACTCACCATACGCATTCATTTCTGGGATGATGTGGGTTATAAAATATACCGCCATGTGGATTATCAGCGTAATGACATGTATCCCATTAATGCCCGAAAAATAGGCGGCGGAACGTATCTGGTAAGCGAGTTCAAAGGCACCGATATTTACAATGCGGTGGGGGTAGGGCTTAAACAGCAGGGACTGAATGATAATGTGGCGGGTAGAAAAATTTACATGATGGAATATTTGGTTTATAACTCTACTCAGGATTATGTTGACTACATGGAGTTTGTTAAACCATCCTTTAATATTTCACAAACCAAACCCCTGTATTCAAACTTCGAAAACCGAGCCGCTTTGGGGATTTTTACATTCCGCTCAAGGTGTTCGGTAAAAAAGGAGCCCGCAGCGAGTTATGTAAACAGTTTCTCTGAGAATCCACAAACCTGCTATTACAAATTTCTGGCCTACGATAATACTTACTGGGGTTGTAAGTAATACCGATTCCTGTCTTCCCGGCTGACATTTATTTACTTTTTTTGAATCCGAAACTGGCTGTTTTTCAGGTACTTTATGGTGTATGTGACAGCTTGGCAGAACTTGTTGGGATTGGGCCAGTTGGCATATTTATTGAGGTCACAGGGTAAAATATTAAAAACCAGAAACAATGGGAAAAATAATAGGAATAGACCTTGGAACCACCAATAGCTGCGTATCTGTAATGGAAGGAAACGAGCCTGTGGTAATTGCCAACAACGAAGGCAAGCGCACAACCCCTTCGGTGGTGGCTTTTGTGGATGGGGGCGAGCGCAAAGTGGGTGACCCCGCCAAGCGTCAGGCCATTACCAATCCTAAAAAAACCGTGTACTCCATAAAACGCTTTATGGGTCACACCTACGAAGAAGTAACAAAAGAAATTGCACGCGTACCATACTCGGTTGTAAAGGGCGATAACAGCACACCCCGTGTTGAAATTGACGACCGCAAATACACCCCCCAGGAAATATCGGCCATCATTCTGCAGAAAATGAAAAAAACAGCCGAAGATTATCTTGGCACCGAAGTAACAGAAGCGGTTATCACCGTACCGGCTTACTTTAACGATGCGCAGCGTCAGGCCACCAAAGAGGCCGGCGAAATTGCGGGCCTCAAAGTAAAACGTATCATTAACGAGCCTACAGCGGCCGCACTGGCCTATGGTTTGGACAAGCGCAGCAAGGACATGAAAATTGTGGTGTTTGATTGCGGAGGCGGTACGCATGACGTTTCGGTGCTGGAATTGGGTGACGGCGTGTTTGAAGTAAAAAGTACCGACGGCGATACACACCTGGGTGGTGATGATTTTGACCAGGTAATTATTGACTGGCTGGCCGAAGAATTTAAGAAAGATGAGGGCCTTGACCTGCGTCACGATCCGATGGCTTTGCAACGCCTGAAAGAAAGTGCCGAGAAAGCCAAGATTGAACTTTCGAACGCCATGACCACCGAAATTAACCTGCCATACATTATGCCGGTTAACGGTATCCCCAAACACCTTGTAAAAACGCTTACCCGTGCAAGGTTCGAACAGCTGGCGGATAGCCTGATACAGCGCACCATTAACCCTTGCCGTTCGGCCCTGCAAAATGCCGGCCTCAGCACCAAGGATATTG
>CALMNJ010000642.1 GCA_937868675.1 uncultured Bacteroidota bacterium
AAGGTGAGCTTGAAATATACTGGCTCCTCAACTACAGGGGCGGCAGTTTTATGATTCCAAATGCCAAAACAGTTCCCGAAGAGTGTTTAATAAGAGGAATTAGTTACGAGATTGTTTCAGACGCGCAGCATAATTCCATTCTTTCGGAAATAGCAAATCCGGAAGTGAATCAGGATGCAGTAAAGCTTGAAAAGGCCCCCCGCATCGCCGTATATTCTCCCAAGAACAAACAGCCCTGGGATGACGCTGTAACGCTGGTGTTAAAGTATGCCGAAATTCCATACGATGTTGTTTATGACGAAGAGCTTTATTTCGACAAATTAAAAGAATATGACTGGCTCCACCTGCACCACGAGGACTTTACCGGGCAGTATGGTAAATTTTACGGCAGCTTTCACAACACCGCATGGTATAAAGCCGATGTTCAGGAAAACGAAACCATGGCAAAACGGCTTGGCTTTACCAAGGTTTCGATGATGAAGTTGAATTCGGCAAAAAAAATAAAAGACTTTGTTTTTAACGGCGGGTTTTTGTTTGCCATGTGCAGCGCTTCCGACAGTTATGATATTGCACTGGCAGCCGAAGGAATTGATGTGTGCGAAAGCATGTACGATCATGATCCCGCTGATGCCTCGGCCAACAGTAAGATTGATTATTCAAAAGGTTTTGCTTTCGAAAACTATAAACTTAAAATGGATCCACTTGAATACGAGTATTCAACCATTGATACTTACCATACCCGCCGGATGCAATACAGCATGACACAAAAAACAGATGTATTCACCCTGTTCGATTTTTCGGCCAAATGGGATCCTGTTCCAACAATGCTTTGCCAGGACCACACCAATACCATCAGCGGATTTTGGGGACAAACCGTAGCCTTTAATAAAGATTACATTAAAAAAAATGTACTGGTGATGGGCGAGTCAAAAGCATTTAACGAAGCCCGCTACATACATGGTGAATTTGGAAAAGGAACCTGGACCTTTTATGGCGGACACGATCCCGAAGATTATGAGCATCAGGTAGGCGAACCGCCAACCGATCTTTCATTGCATCCCAACTCGCCCGGATACCGCCTCATTCTGAATAATATTCTTTTTCCGGCGGCAAAGAAGAAAAAACAAAAAACCTGAGTTTTATAAAATTTATTTTAAAAATATTGCTTTCGGCTGTTGCGGTTATTCTGGTTACCCAATTTCTTCCGGGTGTTTCGGTTGACAATTACCGCACTGCCTTGCTGGTTGCGGTTGCACTCGCCTTTCTGAATGCCATTGTTAAGCCAATTCTGACTTTTCTTACAATCCCCATTACAGTTTTATCACTAGGCCTTTTTTTGCTGGTTATAAACGCACTCATGATTATTATAGCCGAGCGACTGGTTCCCGGTTTCAACGTAGAGGGGTTTGGTCTGGCCATTGTGTTCAGTATTATCCTTTCGCTAGTGACATGGATACTGAACACGCTTTTTGGACTCAATAATAAAGAAAAAGAAAACGATTAAGCATTAAAGCCTGTTATACTCCTCCCTGACAAAATCCATCAGTTCTTTTATGTAATCCGGGCTAAAATCAAATTTTATACCCGCTGCTTCATAAATCTCAGGAATTGACTTTGTGTATCCCAATGCCAGTGCTTTTTTATAATTTTCCACAGCCTGCTTTGGATTGTGTTTATAGTTTCGCCACACCGCAATAGCTCCCAACTGCGCAAAACCATATTCAATATAATAAAACGGCACTTCAAAAAGATGCAATTGCACCTGCCAGCGCCGGTCTAAGTGTTTTTCAAGACCGTTGTAATTGATTACACGACTGCCAAAGTCGCCAATAATATGGCGCCACGCCTTGTAGCGCTGCTCTATGGTGTGTTCCGGATTAAGGTATATCCAGTGCTGAAACTTGTCAATGGCCGCGATCCACGGCAGCGTATCCATGACGCTTTCCAGCTGCTGTCGTTTTGCGCGCCTTAGTTCGGCAGGTGAGGTAAAAAACACCTCCCAGTGTTCCATGCTCATAAGCTCCATGCTCATGCTGGCCAGTTCGGCCACTTCGCTGGGTGGAGATTTAAAGTCAACAAGGTCAAGGTCTTTGTCGAGGAAGGAGTGCACGGCATGACCGCCTTCGTGAACCATGGTAACAAGGTCACGGTGCAGTCCCACCGAATTCATAAAAATAAACGGCACGTCGGTTTCATAAAGCGGATACTGATAGCCTCCGGGGGCCTTTCCCAGCCTGCTTTCCAGATCCAGGCGCCTCATCGCCTCCATGGTGCGGATGCAGTCTCCGAAATACGGATCGAGCCTCGAAAAACAGGTGATCGTTTTTTCAACCAGTTCTTTTGCGTTTGCAAATGGTTTTAGTGGCGGCAGGCCTTCCTCATCAACCGATGCGTCCCAGGGCCGGTAATCGGCGAGCCCCAGCTTTTTGCGACGATTTTCATCGTGCTCATTTATGAGCGGCACAGCATGTTGCTTTACAGCTTCATGAAAATTCAAACAGTCCTGTACCTTGTAATCAAAACGAGCCAGCGATTGGTGCTTATAATCCCGGTAGTTTTTGAATCCGGCATTCAGTGCCACTTTATGTCTCAGCTTAACAAGCCGGGTGAAAAGTTCATTAAGCGCGGTTTCGTCCATTGCCCTGCGATCCTGTATTTTATAGTACACTTCTTTGCGCACGTTGCGATCGAGGTTTTTTAAAAACACGGCGGCCTTCTGAAGGGTCATTTTCTCGCCATCGTGTTCAATGCTTTGTTCGCCGTTAATAGCTCCAAATTGCTGTTCAAGTTCCTGAAGCTGTGTGTTAAGAGGGATATTCTCTTCCCTGAAAAGCTCCACGCTGTTTCGTATGGATCGCAGGTAGATGTTGTATCCGTTTTTAGTTAATGCACCCGCGTGTGGTGATTCAATAATTTTTTTGTTCAGTTCATTGGCTACCGGCGCCATGTGCGGCTCAATATTCTGAACAAAGTCGTTAAAGCTGTCGCGTAGTTCGGTATTGGCGGTATCACAGGTCATTTTAATGTAACGCCAGGCCATATTTTCGCTCACTACGGCGCTCAGCTCGCTATAATCTCTGAGCCAGTTTTCAAGCTCTTCAGGTGTGCGAATGTTTCGTTGTTCAAGCTCATCGAAATATGGTTTCAACAATTCCCAGGTAGTGACGGTAAATTCTTTTTTTACGTAATGGCGCTGCATAATCGCTGTTTTTGTCCGAATAAAAGTACGCAATACAATTCTGAAAGCGAAGGCTAATTGTAATACAGGCGACGGGGTTTCCCGTTTATGGGAGTAACCTCAAGCATAAGCTTAAGTCCGGTAAGGCTACCGCTAAATTCATGTTGTAAATATCGCCTAACCGAATGTTCCAGGATCTTAAAGTTTTTATCGCCATTTGCCGGGCCATTTATTTTTTCCTGATGAGGAGATGCTTTTTCGAAATAGTGGATACTGTTGGCAATAGCAAGTGTAACAGGCTCATTGCCCAGCAAACGATTATTATGATGGTGTGCCAGCGTGCTTAATATCTCAACCTGTTTTGCCTTGCCATTTAAACTGAAATCAGCAAAAAGGCGGTAGTTGCAATCTGGAGGTGGCGTAAAAAGGGTCCAACTCTGCTGAAAAAAAGGGTATGCGTAGTAATACGCATAATAATCCAATCGTGTTTTTTGTTGCCCTTCAGAAAAAGGATTTACAAAAACCGCTATAAAGAAAAAGTGGACAAAAAGGCCTGTAAGACCGATGAGGGCAATACTTATTTTAACGCGTGATCCGATGCGCTAAAATAAGCCTTTTTGAGAATCGCATACTATACCGCCCGATCTGGCAAAGGCTACGTCAGAGAATAGCCCTGAAGAGCAGGAACAATCCGCCGGAAAGAATAATGGTTGCAGGCAGGGTAAATAACCAGGTGAGAGCAATGGTTTTAATCGTTCCCTTCTGCAGGTTTTTCAGTCCCTTTTTAGCCACCATGCTTCCGGCAA
>CALMNJ010000643.1 GCA_937868675.1 uncultured Bacteroidota bacterium
AAAAAGTCATGTCGCAACAACGCATTGATGCACTCATCGAAAAAATGAAGGACATTCCAAAAGATGCTGTTGTGTCGTATGAACCCGATACTCTTGAGTCGGCACCAATGGACTACCAGCTCGATGCCATGCTGGCGGCGCAGACTCTGGGACTTAAAACGCTGAACGGTTACAGCGCCACTTCACCCGATGGGTATAATACGTATTGGGTAAACCCCGGCCCCGAGAGCCGCAACATTTGGCTGGAAACAAAAAAAATGACCGGCATGAAAGTGGCCGTTGTACATTAACGGAGCACTAAAACAGGCGGCACTTAAGGAATGTGCATGTATTTATGGGTTTGCAGACTGATCATCCATTCGGGGTGAGTTTTTACATACTCCACCATTTGAGGTATCAGGGCCTGACTTTTGCTCCACTCTGGCTGTAAATACAGGTAACAGCCCGGTTTTGTTTTTTTTGATTCTTCTTCGGCCCATTTAAAATCATGCTGATTGAACACGATCACTTTAAGTTCATTTGCCCGGGCATAAATTTCGGGTAAAGGGGGCATGGTTTTTTTTGGTGAAAGGCAAATCCAGTCCCAGGTACCGCTCAGGTTATAAGCTCCCGAGGTTTCGATATACGTTTCAATGCCCTTTGTTTTAAGCGCCGAGGTAAGTTTGTTTAGGTTGTAAATCAGCGGTTCACCACCCGTTACCACCACACTTTTTGCGCCACTGTCTTTAACGGCTTCCACCACACGTTCAATGGGAGTGAGCGGGTGCAGGTTGGCATCCCAGCTTTCTTTTACATCGCACCAGTGGCAACCCACATCGCAGCCGCCAATACGAATAAAATAGGCTGCTTTTCCGGTGTTGAACCCTTCGCCCTGAATGGTGTAAAACTGTTCCATTACCGGCAGCAGGTTGCCTGCATCCAGTAGCGCTTTGGATTCTTCATCAAGGCCTTGAAGTTTGTACATAGGGCATCAAAGGTAAGCATTGTTTTGCGTTTCGTTGAAGCAGTGATGGTTGCTTTGCACGGCCAAACTTAACACCCGTCCTTTCATTTATTCGTAAATTTGTAACCTATGAACATTGGAATGGTTTGCTTTCCTACCTACGGCGGTAGCGGGGTAGTGGCAACAGAACTCGGAATAGCCCTGGCCAACAAAGGTCACAAAGTACACTTTATGTCGTACAGTCAGCCGTTCAGGCTTAACCTGTTTAACGAAAATCTTTTTTATCACGAGTTTAATGTAAACGATTACCCTTTGTTCGATTACCAGCCATACGAAAGTGTGCTGGCCAGTAAAATAGTGGATGTAGCGGTTTACGAGCAGTTGGATGTGTTGCATGTGCATTATGCAATTCCACACGCATCGGTGGCTTACACGGCACAGCAGATACTTAAATCAAAAAAAATGCACCTGCCTTATGTTACCACGCTTCATGGAACTGACATTACCCTGGTGGGGCGCGACCCGGCCTTTGAACCGGTAATCCGCTTTTCGCTCAACCACAGCAACGCTATTACGTCTGTTTCCGAAAGCCTTAAAAAGGAAACGCTGAAAACGTTTAAGATTGACAATAAAATTACGGTGATTCCGAATTTTATTAATATAAAAGAGTACAACATTGTGCGCGAGCATTGTGTAAAAAGCAGGTATGCACCAAACGGAGAGCGTATTATTGTACACATTAGTAATTTCAGGAAAGTGAAACGGGTGGACGATGTGGTGAGGGTGTTTGCCGAAGTTCAGAAAAAACTCCCCGCCAGGTTAATACTGGTTGGCGATGGTCCTGAAAAAGCGAATATTGAAACGATGGTTCGCAAACTCGGATTGCATCACGAAGTAATAATGGCCGGAAAGGTTACCGACCCGAAAGAATTGCTAAGCATTGCCGATCTTTTTATTTTGCCTTCCGAAACCGAGAGTTTTGGTTTGGCTGCGCTTGAGGCCATGGCCATGCGTGTGCCGGTAATAAGTACCAACAGTGGTGGTTTGCCCGAGCTGAATGTGAATGGTACAACAGGTTACCTCAGCAATGTTGGTGATGTGGTGGATATGGCTTCCAATGCGATGAAAATACTTGGAAATAACGAAACGCTGGAAGTATTCAGGAAACAGGCCTTTGAGCACGCACTGAAGTTTGATATCGAAAAAATTTTACCACAATACGAAAAACTATACAATCAGCTACTACACAAAGAAATGGTTGGCTAGCCCTTTTTGTTAAAAAATGTCTTAACTGTCATATCCTGCCCTAAACCCTTTAAATTAGCGGTGTTATGGTTAAAACCACAACCCACAATATCGAGATTGCTGTCGAATCAAAGTACTGGCCGGGGCATAGCATCCCAAAGGAGAGCCATTATTTTTTTGTTTACTACATCACCATTACCAATCACAGCGACTGCACAGTGAAGCTGCTGAAAAGACACTGGGATATTAAAGATAGTAATGGCGAAAAACGTATGGTGGATGGCGATGGTGTGGTTGGAGAAACACCGGTACTGGAGCCCGGGCAAAGGTTTGAGTACAACAGCGGTTGCAATCTGCAAACCGAAATCGGCTACATGAGCGGATACTACACATTTACCAACCTGGCCGAGAACAGGGAGTTTGATGTTGAGATTCCCCGATTCGATTTGGTGGTGCCAGCCAAACTCAATTAGTAGTTACGTTTAACGTTTACAATACTGCTCAATCAGTTTGTAGGCCATTGCGTCGCCAAGGCTGTCGGCTTTTTCCAGATCGGCGCAGGCGCCGCGCCTGTCTTTGCTCGCCATACGAATGGCCGCCCGGTTTACATAGGCAGCTGCATAGTCGAATTTAAGCTCAATGGCATGGTCAAGGTCTTTTAGCGCTTCAACGTATTGCTTGTTTCCGCCTTTGGCAACACCGCGGTAACAGAAACTTACCGGATTACCGGCATTTAGTTTAATGGCTTCGTCGAGGTCGGTAATGGCACTGCTGTTTTGATTGCAGTTTATTTTTGCAGCAGCCCTTGCCACCAGAGCTCCCTCTTCGTTGGGAGTAGCTTCTA
>CALMNJ010000644.1 GCA_937868675.1 uncultured Bacteroidota bacterium
ATAATTTTCGGGCAGGTCGTAAATGCTTAGCGCCATGCGGCAGCCAATGTCGAGGCCCACGCCAAAGGGGATTACCGCGTTGGTGGTGGCCAGTACGCCGCCAATGGGCAGACCATAGCCATGATGCGCATCTGGCATCAGGGCGCCTTTTGCCGAAATTGGTAAACGCATGGCTGCTTCCATTTGCAGGATGGCATTTTGCGAAATGTGCCTTTGACCATAAATGCTGTAATCGCCCTGATGTTTGAGCATGTGCACTTCGTAGTCGGTTTTCATTTTTGGTTTACCGGCAATGGCTCTTGCAAGCGGCATTAAAAATTCGTGCCCTGTGTATTGTGTCGGATTTAAAAGAACGTTTTTAATTATGTCAAGCTTTTCTTCTATCGAAACATGCTTGTAATGTTTCGTCATTATGTTGATAGCTGTGCTTTTAGCTATGTCTGAAGGAAAATCCACTTTTCGAAGGTGTTTTCCCTTCATGCGATTTTTTCCCATGATTGGTTTTCTTGTCCGGACAGTTCTTTCCTGGCCCGCAATGCGCGGGGTGTTGCAGCATGCAGCAGCATGCTATTGAAAATCCCTGCCGGGAATTTTTTAAAAAAATTGTTTAACTGATTTTCCGGATTTGTTCTGTCTCCCCAGAAATTTAGTTGCGCGTGATGAAGTAATTCAGTTTGGCGCAAATAAAAAACCCGGCATTAAACCGGGTTGAATGTCTTGATATTAGTAGCTTTCCGGCTTAAGGTTTCGTATGATATTTTACCACTAACATATTTTCGTTTCTTTTTTCTGTGTTATTATTTTTAAATAATCCGCTGCAAATGTAATTCAAAAAAATGGTTTGTCAAGAAGAATTTTTCAAATCATGCGTAATTCGGCCTTTAACTAAAAAAACTAAAGGCTCCGAAAGCCTTGATATGATTGAGTTTTGCGTCCTTAATTAAAACGAATATAAATTTTAAAGTGACGTTGATCTTGAAATAATTTTTGTTTAAGTGCTTTTCCAAGTGGGCTTACGTTTTTTTTATTCCAGAAAAAACACACCTAACTCAACTTTCGTAAACTAAGTGCCTTACAAACTCATCCTGTTAAAACTGTAACCTTCCTGCACCTGCATGCTTATACAAGCTGACAAATGAAAAGGACAATGCGCTACAAATGGCTTTTTATAGCAGGGTGCTTCATGCCCTGGTTGCTGTGTTCGTGCAGCGAAACAAACCGTGAAAAAAAAGAACAATCTTCAGAACATGATTCTTCAGACCAATCGCTCAGCCAAACCTTTACCGAAACGGACACCACTGCTCAGGCTCAACACGTCACGGGCGAGGCCAACAAGGCTGCTTCCACGGAGTTGATTAACAGTGTGGCCCAGGCAAACAATCGGCTTACCAAAAGGGCCTCGGCCTTTGTGATTAAAACCAACCGCGACACCGTGATAAAATGCCGGCAGGGCACGATACTGGCCATACCGGCCAATGCTTTTTTAAACGCAAAAGATCAGGGCACTGTGAATGAGGTCAGAATTTCGGTGAGGGAATTTTATTCGCTGTCCGATTGCATCGTGGCGGGCCTCAGCACGACCAGCAACGACCGCCTGCTGGAAACCGGTGGTATGCTTAACATCCAGATTTTAAGCGCAAAAACAAACGATACCTGTATCATTAAACCTGGTAAAAACATAAGCATTGCGATGCCCGGGGCCGACACAAGCCGGGCCGAAGGCATGCGCCTGTTTAATGGGAGGCACGATGGAAAAATGGTTAATTGGGCGCCAGCAAGTGGCGTATGGGCATTTGTGCGAAGCTGGCGGCCTGATGACCTGAACCTACAGCGCAATTTTGATCTCATGTCGAATGACTTTGTTTTTCCTGACGAGCCGCTTAAAAACATACCGGCGGTAATAAACACGAATCCTGCTAATCTTAAAGCTGAAGTCAGATTACCTATACGCGACTTGTTGTTGAATGCCGGCCCGGTTACGAAAAAAGCCAACGCATATATTGATACCCTTGGAAACCTGCATTGCTACCGGATGGGGAACAATCGTCAGGACATCGTGTTTAATGAAATATACAGTCCAGCAATTTATCAGAAACTTAAGGTGAATGTGGCGGTGAATGTAAGCCTGAGTTACACCACGAATTTAAATCAAAGCTATTATTTAAAGCTGTTTAAATTTGGAAAGGGTAAGCCGGATAGTTTGATAGCGGTGGAAGTGACCCTGAAACCAGCAGCAAAACCAACGGGGCACGAAGACGTGAAGGCCATTCACAGTGAGCTGCTTACCGTGAGCGAATTCAGAAAAAAACAAGGGCGCCGGGCGCGGCAGCTAAGGGAATACGAAAGCATGGTAAAAAAGCTGAAGCTTGATGAAGAGGTGCGCATGGCAAAGTTTGAAAAAGACAAGGCCGCTAAGATGGCAGACCTCGAAATAAATGGTGCCTCCAGTCTGCAAAATGCTCAGGAATTTTTTCTGCTCAACACAAGCCAACTGGGATGGATAAACTGCGACCGGTTTTATAATGTACCCGAGAAGGTGAACTATACCGTTAAGTTAACCGAAAAGACCTGCCTGCTGATGGTGTTCAATGCATTCAAATCAATTATGGCACCCGATGAAAAAGGTGTTTTTAGAGGTGTGCCGCTGAATGAACCCGTCACGCTGATAGCTCTTAAAACAGAGGCGGGAAAACTGATGATGGCCTGCCAGCAAACCACTATTACTAACAGTGCATTCGGAAACCTGCACTTTGAACCTGTGACATTGCAGCAATATAAAAGCCGCCTCGAAAAATTGAACAACATGTAAACCGCAGTAGGGCTAACCAAAGCATACATCGTGTTTATGGCAAACTCAACCCTTCACTTTTACCATCGCTCAGAAACCTATCATGAGCGGGGCCTGTAGGCGTCCTTCAAATTCATCGCTGCTGTTTAACTTCAGGTGTTCAAATAGGAAACATTAAACAAATACACATTGGTAAAGTTTCATTCATTCACGAACATCTTGCGGCTTTGCTTTCCATTTTTTATTTTAACGTGAAAATGAAAACCAGTGTACAAACCAAAAAACATCGCGCCTGGCTTGTGTTATGTATTGGTTTTTTCAGTAGCACAGTTACCCAGGCGCAGTCTTTATTCCAGAGCGGTAACTTAAATCCGGTTGCCAATCAGGAAACCGCGCCGGGCATGATTTTTATTGAGGGGCAGAGCTTTTATTTTTCTTCCGGGAACGAAAACGCAAAAAGAACATTAGCCCCCTTTTACATCAGTGCATGCGAGGAAAGTAACGGACAATATATGGCTTACTTAAATTTTTTAAAAAG